>JAAEPA010000479.1 GCA_024222475.1 Gammaproteobacteria bacterium
ATTCGCAGCGGTGGCGCTGTTCACCTGCATCGCCAGTGCAGTGGTCAATATACATACTATGGATATAGCGCTCCGTGATGCGTTTCGGTACTTAAAGCTCATAGATCTTTTTCACCTTATCTAAATAGTTAGAAAAGCATATAGAACGATTGGTAACCGTTCAGTCCCCGCTCCCTCGGGGAGAGGGTAAGGGCCTAAAAAAGGCTGGAGACTGTACGGCTATGCTGATTGAAGATCAGAATTAGACATTACTCGTTAGAGAAGAGGAAGAGATCGCTCGATCTGAAATTGATGAATGGTCGCCGGTACTTGATTAAGCTCGGATATTTCATGAAATTGCGGGATGGTCGCGTAGAGAGTTGTTTCCACAAGGAGTTTTACTTCAGGCATTACGCTTAGCGTTCTTGCGGCCAACCCGCTGTTCATCGTGCATGGTGCACTGCACCGTTCGCACTTTCAAAAGACCCAATAGTAGAGATCCTTCTCATCTACAGGTTTGTCAGGAGGTATATTGGAAGGCTGTTAGGAAATACCAATTGGAGCTCGTCGCGCCATGGACAAGTACAAGGCCCTGCAAGATTCTGTTTGTTTCCAATGTCTGATCAGCCTGGGAGCTGGAGTCGATTCCCAGCCGGGACCAGTAAACTATTCAACAGACTGTATCGAGGTTTTGCATGATGGAAAACCCGTTTGCATACCCTGTAATATCGATACGGATCATATCCTTAAAAAGGAGTTTTTCGATTCCTTGCCTCAGTGCCCACCTTCCTGTGTTGGACCTGTTAAAAAAGATTTAGGGGTAAGTACAATTGATGAGCAGGGAATTCTCGAGTTTATGGAAAATCGTCTTTCCGAAGACACCGGGGCACTAGTCGATACCCGACGAAGTGAGTTGCATCTAAAAGGGAGTATCCCAGGCGCCATTAATATTCCATACACCGTATTTCATATGCGGTCGGATTCCATCGAACTAGATTCCGCGCTAAACGAACTTGGGGTTGAGCGAATTGCCGATTGGGCGGTTGCCGCATCCGGTGGTGGAGGAAAAAATTCTGCGCTAGCGGTTCCGGAAAATTACGAGCGAGATTATGAATTTGCCAAAGAGCTTGTTGTATGGAGTGGAGGCCCGATGGATAGCAGCGCTACTCTGGCGATTATGGGGTTACTCGATTTGGGATACCCGGCTGAGAGAATCAGCTATTATCATGGTGGATTGCAGTTCTGGAGGGCATTTGGATTAAACGTTGTATTATCTTATTGAAATATATAAAAATAATATAAAAAGGGCCGTGACATCACGGCCCTTTTTCATGTCTTCGGAACCTGTCCGGTATCAAAAAAATCCTTTCGCTATGATGAATTAGCAAAATGCGTAGATTTTTCGTTACGTTTGGTAACGAATTTGTTAATCTAAACCTATGCTAATTTACGATCGTGTTCGATGGATGGACCGAGTGATCCTGTTGTTTCTACTGGGATTGCTATTCTTTGTTTCGCCCCTTTTGGATTGGTTCACCGGCGTGAGGATGTGGTTCTTGCCCTATGTCTTTTGGTTGATTTTGATCGTGTTCCGGATGTGGCTGAACTATTTTGAGAGGCGGCGTGACCTTTAGTCTTTCATTGTTGGCAATGGCGGCATTCAGTTACATGCTGTTATTGTTTTTTGTTGCCTATGCTACGGACCAGGGATGGATTCCCAAGCAGGTGGCAACGCATCCGCTGACGTTCTCTTTGTCGCTGGGGGTCTATGCGACCTCCTGGAGTTATTACGGAAGTGTCGGTTTTGCTGAGAAACAAGGGTATAACTTTCTTTCCATCTACGTGGGCGTGACGCTGGCCTTTTTGCTTGCTCCCATTATCTTAATGCCGCTCTTGCGTTTGACGCGCGAATATCAATTGACCTCTTTGGCGGACTTGTTCGCCTTTCGCTATCGCAGCCAGGTCGCGGGCATAATAGTGACCTTGTTTGCACTCGTTGGGGTACTGCCCTATCTCGCATTACAGATTCGTGCGGTGACCGAGTCTATCTATATACTCACCAAAGAGGCCTCCCCGGATCTATTGGCGCTGGGTTTTTGTGTATTTTTAATTGTCTTTTCTATCCTTTTTGGTGCGCGCCATGTCAGGCCCGGGGAGAAACATAAGGGCTTGGTGGTGGCCATTGCGTTTGAGACAGTAGTTAAGTTGCTTGCTTTGATGCTGGTGGGATTGACTGCGTTGTTTGGGGTATGGGGTGGTTTTGCGGGGCTGACGGAATGGTTACAGGCCAATCCTCAGGCCCTGGATGCCTTGTATCAACCGGTAAAGGATGGACCCTGGAATACGTTGTTGTTGTTGGCATTCGCTGCAGCATTCCTGCTGCCGCGCCAATACCATATGATTTTTGCTGAAAACAATAATCCGCATGCCCTGTTGGTGGCTTCTTGGGCCTTCCCACTGATTTTATTGTTGCTGAATCTGCCCATTCCCCTAGTGCTATGGGCGGGGCAGGTCCTCAGGCTAGACATGCCGGCGGATTACTATGTGCTCGGTGTCGCCCTCGCTGAGGCCGGTCGTTCGCCATTGCCGGTGTTGGCCTTTATCGGCGGAATCTCGGCTGCTTCGGCGATGATGATCGTGACTACTCTTGCCCTGGCTTCGATGTGTTTGAATCATTTCCTGTTAGCCGCAAGTTATCCCGATCCCACAGTGGATCTTTATCGCTGGTTGTTGTGGGGGCGGCGAGTATTGATCGCCCTGATCGTCATGGCTGGGTATGGATTCTATCTATTGTTGGAACACAACCAAGGTTTGGTGCAGCTTGGTCTGATCTCTTTTGTCGCGGTGGCCCAGTTTCTGCCAGGCATCGTTGGGGTATTGTTTTGGCGCCGGGCGACACGCGAGGGGTTCATCACCGGGCTGCTGGCTGGAATTGCTGTGTGGGGAGGGACTTTGCTACTGCCGCTGTTGGCCGCCTCAGGGATAATTTCATACCACACCGAATACTTCCAGCCAACCCAGGGTCAGGATAAATGGACCTACGCAACCTTTTGGTCTCTTACCATAAATACCCTGTTGTTTGTGGTGGTCTCGTTGCTCACCCGGCAACGTGAAGCCGAGCACGAGGCGGCGCACGCCTGTTGCAGTGATTCATTGGGCCCACCTACGGGTACGGTGGTGGCGAATACGGTTGCCCAATTCAAGAACCAACTAAGCCGCATCATTGGCGAAAAAACGGCAGTCAGAGAGGTCAATCGCGCCTTGAATGACCTGGGGATGGATCAACATGATAAACAACTGATGAAACTGCGCCGTTTACGGGAACAGATCGAGCGCAATCTATCCGGTCTGATTGGTCCTCAGTTAGCACATGTAATCGTCAATCAGCGTCTAAAGTTGATGGTCAGTAGCGAAGCCGTATTGGGTGGCACCATCAGCTATGTAGAACAACGATTAGATCAATCGCGCACGCGCTTGCGCGGATTGGCCGCCGAGCTGGACTTGTTACACCGGTTCCACCGGCAGATCCTTTTGGATCTACCCTTGGGAGTGTGTGCGCTGAGTTATAATAAGGAAGTGCTCATCTGGAACCTCGCCTTGGAGGGTATCTCGGGGCTTAAGGCATCTCAGGTGGTGGGAAGCCAGGTCGAAGAACTCCCGTCTCCTTGGGGGGAGCTGCTGAACCGCTTCTCGGTAGGTGCTGATAACCATGTCCATCGTATGCGGCTTCAGGTGGACAATCAGCCCCGTTGGTTGAATCTCCATAAGGCGCTCATTATCGAACTAGGCAATCAATTTGTGAGTAGATCGACTAAACCTCGGACCGGGGTAGTCATGTTGCTAGAGGACCTAACCGAACTGGAAACGCTGGAAGAAGAACTGGTGCACAGCGAGCGTCTGGCCTCTATCGGCAGATTGGCCGCGGGTGTGGCCCATGAGATCGGCAATCCGGTAACGGGTATTGCCTCCCTGGCGCAGAATCTGCGTTATGAATCAGATCCGGCGGAGGTAAATATCAGTGTTCAACAGATCCTGGAGCAGACCCATCGCATCACCTCTATCGTGCGTTCTTTGACGGCGTTCAGCCATGGTGGGACCAAGGATCGGGAACGTGAGTCTTTCGGATTGCATGAGTTGGTGGAGGAGGCCGTGCAGTTGGTTCGTTTGTCTCATCGAGGCAGACAGATGCAATTTTCCCAGTCCGGTTCTGAGAGTCTGATGGTGGTGGGGGAACGGCAGCGATTATTGCAGGTCGTGGTTAATCTGCTCACCAACGCCTACGATGCCTCTGAGCCCGGTGCCCCAGTGCAGGTGATCATAGATCGGGTGAATAGCGGGGTCGAGATCGTTATAAAAGATCAGGGGCAGGGGATAGTCGAGCAGAATCTCGAACACGTCTTCGAACCTTTTTTTACCACCAAGCGACCGGGTGAAGGTACGGGGCTTGGTTTGTCACTAGTGTATAGGATCGTGCAGGATCACGAGGGAAAAATATCTGTTGAAAGCGAAGTCGGTAAAGGTACCCGGGTGTCGATATGGCTGCCGTACGGTGAACAATAAGAGGACCGATCAATCTGCCATACATTTTCGACTCATCTATAAAAGCAAAGATTCTTGTAACTACTCACACCATGAAGGACATTAAGGACATGGAGTGTTGAAAGGAAATATCTAGTCAAAGACCAGATTGTATCTGTAACACCTTTATGTTCTTCATGCTCTTCATGGTGTGAGTAGTTATGTAAAGATAATATTTGCATTCTGATCGGTCCCGCAACAACCCAGGGTACGGATAAAACAATGAGCAGGATATTGGTTATCGAGGATGAGCAAGTCATACGTTCGGCATTACGACGGTTGCTGGAACGTAACGGATATCGGGTGGTCGAGGCGGAATCGGTAGAGCAGGCCGTTGATCATTTCGATATCCGTGGCTTGAGTTTGATCATTGCTGATCTGCGCCTGCCCGGTGCGCCGGGCACCGACATTATCGACCACAGCAACGGGGTGCCGGTACTTATCATGACCAGCTATTCAAGTGTACGTAACGCAGTAGAGGCGATGAAGCTCGGTGCGGTAGACTATATCGCAAAACCCTTTGACCATGATGAGATGCTGCTGGTGATCAGACGTGTTCTGAGTGAGCAATGCGTCACCCGGCAGAATCAGGCCCTGAAGACTGATCTGCAACGCAGCTATCCCATTGCCGGGATGATTGGCGATTGTAAACTCATGCAAGAGATTTTTGACCGCATCCACAAAGTGGCCCCTACGGATGCCTCGGTGCTAATCCAAGGAGAATCCGGAACAGGTAAGGAACTGGTGGCGCGTGCCATCCATGAACAAAGCCCGCGCTGTAAGGCCCCAATTATCACGGTAAATTGCGCTGCGATCCCGGAGAGTTTGATTGAATCTGAGCTATTCGGCCATGTGAAAGGGGCCTTTACCGGTGCGACAGAGGCCCACCGGGGTATGGTGGCGTCTGCCGATGGTGGTACCCTGTTTCTCGATGAGATCGCAGAACTTCCCCCGTCGGCCCAGGCACAGTTATTGAGAGTATTACAAAATGGCGAGATTCGCCCGATTGGGACGCCCTCGTCCTACAATGTTGATGTGCGTCTCATCGCGGCCACTAATTGCAATCTCAAGGGATTAGTCGCTAAAGATATGTTTCGCCAAGATCTCTATTTTCGTTTGCAGGTCATGGAAATCGGTCTGCCACCGCTGCGTGAACGGGGTAAAGATATCCTAAAATTAGCGGAATATTTGCTGCAAAAAACCTACAAGAAGCTGAATCGTTCCCAACTCTCATTTTCTGCTTCGGCCTTGGAGGCCATTCAGCGTTATTTTTGGCCGGGTAATGTGCGTGAGCTGGAAAACGCGATTGAGCGCGCGGTTATTCTTGCCGATACCGATGAAGTCAGCTTGAATCACCTGGCCATCGATGCCGATGCTAGAGGCCCGGAAGAGGGTGTCGATCAGGGAAAGACCAATAATCTATCTTTGGATGACTATTTTCGAAGCTTCGTGCTTGAACATCAGGATAGGTTTACGGAAACTGAGATCTCCAACCGCTTGGGCATTAGCCGAAAGTCCCTATGGGAGCGACGCAAGCGCCTGGGGATACCCCGTAGGTGAATTTATAGCGCTAGAGATGGCCGGTTTGGTACCAATCGTTGGTGCGCATGGCGCACCATTTAAAATTGAGCTTTTAGACGATCTATAGTTTGAGTGACCCCTTAACCGCAACCACCCCCGCAGCAGGAACCGCCGGAAAAGTCAGGTAAACTCCCACCGCCTTCTCCAGGGCTGTGTATGAAAGCACCAGCGGAAATCTTCTTTTCAACCGGGCTGTCCGGGGGGATTTCTCCGAGGTCTATCTCTGCTCGTTCGCAAACCTCACGCCAGGACTTCAATAATTCACTCATCCTATGGTTGACTTCCACGGTTTTTTCATTTGCAGGGCAATAATAATCATAATTTGGCATGGTTCTTTCTCCGTTAAAGACATGAATCTATGGGCCCGTATTGTAAATTCAAGGCGCGGTAAATGGTAGGGGCCTGGTATGGGCTTGGGATAGGGTAATTACCGCATTGTCCCAGACTCGGATTCGAGCACCCATAATACCAGTGCCGTGTAGATGTCAAAATCCCTGCGGGTGCGGGAAGGCGCCACTACCTCCGGTCGCGGGACCTTTGCAATCGCCACTTACCGCTGGCGCGCCAGCTCCTGCTGTTATTCTCTCTCCGAATTTTATTCGGCGGGTATAATAGGTCCCATATAGAGTTGCTATCGTGATGCAAGATGGCACAATTGTTACGTTAGTGCAGAAACCTACACATTAAAGACTGAATGATGAACCCGCTCATTGAACGTCATCGAAATCAGATATTAACGCTTGCCGCTGCGCGAGGTGTAAAGAACGTGCGCCTGTTTGGCTCCATGGTAAGAGACGACGACGCCACCGGCTCCAGCGATGTGGATCTGCTGGTGGAGTTGTCGCCAGGTCGCTCCGGTTTTGCGCTGGGCGGATTTTTAATGGATATGCAGGATCTTCTGAGCCGAAAGGTCGATGTCGTGACGGAGGCCAGTTTACATCCTAGAATTCGGAAAAAGGTTTTGCAACAGGCCATCCGATTGTGAGCAAATCCAAAGACGATAGGGTATATATCGAACACATGCTCGATTGCATAGGTCGCATCGAGGCCTATACGGAATGCGATAAGCCCACATTTGTGCAATCCAGACTGATTCAAGATGCGGTGATCAGAAACTTGCAGGTGATGGCTGAGTCGAGTCAGAGGCTGGGGGGGTGGGATAAAACAAATGCAACCCCACATTGCCTGGCGGGAGATATCCGGATTTCGAAATATATTAGTGCACGACTATCTTGGAGTTGATTTGCAAACTATATGGTCGGTTATTGAACTCGAACTGCCTAAACTGAAAGCGGCTCTGCTGCGTATACAGGCGCAGTTGGGTGAATAAGACTGGAACCTTCATTCTTCTGCAACAAATAGCAACATGTTTAGAGCAGAACTTGCATGAATGTTTTTTGCTTTACATGGGTTTCCGAGGAATAAGGCAATTGCATGCGAATGGTTCGTATTACTAGAAAGTATATAACATGTTGTTATTGTAATCAATTAAATTAAAAACTTCAAATGCCCTGGGGGCCAATCAGAATGATCGGTCCCTGGTAAATAACAGGGGTCTGGGTGAGGGTGAGGGTTTGGGATTTGGATGATAGTTTGCGGGATAGTGCGGGAATTACCCTATCGCAGACTCGGATTCGAGCACCCATAACCCCAATGCCGTGTAGTTGTCAAAATCCCCGCTGGCGCGGGAAAGTACCACTGCCTCCATGGCTTTCAGCCAATGATCGGGATCCTTGGCCGCCTTGAGCGCCCGCACCATTTCAGGTTCAAAAATCAGTTCCCAGAATCCATCCGTACACAGCAAGTAGGCATCGCCGGCGCGTAGTTCCGTCGGTGCCTTGAGCAGTGTGGCCTTTGCCTCCCGCGCATCCCCTCCCAGGGCCCGCAGCAGACGGTTGCGGTCCTCCTGTTGCGATTAGCGGAGCGCAGGTACCTCGGTTTGTTGTTCCAGGAACCACCGCGCACAACACCGCGCACGCAATTCCCTCTCTCCCAGGCACTGCCGTCCACCGGTGCACCCTGATATGAACCATTCCAGCAATCCTGGGTCCACTCCCAGACATTACCATGGACTTCATGCAGACCCCATGGGTTCGCAGGCAGACTCCCTACCTCCACTGTCTTCTTTCGATATTTCCCCTTTTGGCTACCCCCAAAGGTATAATCGCCATTATAGTTTGCCTTATTTGTGCTGATTCTACCCTTGAAACTAAACGAGCCCTGGGTGCCTGCCCGCGCCGCATACTCCCACTCCGCCTCGGTGGGCAGCCGATACCGCTTGCTCGTCTCTGCACTCAGCCATTTCGCATAGGCCACCGCATCCCCCCAGCTCACATTGATCACCGGGCGCCTTCCTCGACCCCAGCCCTTATCTCCCGGTTTGTTCCGCCCCGTCGCTTCTGCAAAGGCGTCGTATTGCTCGAAGGTCACTTCATGTTTGCCCATCAAAAACGGCCCGATACTCACCCTGTGTACCGGCTTTTCATCACTAGACCCTCCACCACTCAAATCCCCCATGCGGAATCGACCACCCGGGATCGCCACCATCTCCGGTTGCGGAAGCTTTAATATCCCCGGTATCTCCTTCAAAGATATAGGCAGCAAGGAAGGCTCGAATATATCTTGCTGTATATTAAACCGTTCCAAAATCTGCTTGTACCGATAATGTTGCGGAAATGCTTCATACGCTTCCTTCGTAGACTTAGGCAGGATTGAGAAAGGCTCTATAGAACGCTCGTCGGGTATGATTTTATACGGATTAGACTGTCCCAAAGCCTCCATAGCCAGTAAATCTCGCATTCTCAGTAATGTCTCCGGCTTCACCGTCGAAGGCTTAGAAAATATTAATGAAGGGTTAAATGCAGCGGCAATGGACACTTCTTCCTTAGCCTCTCGTTGACATTTCGCTTCCTCAGCCCTGCGTTGCACCTCCGCTTTTTGACGTACCCGCGCTTCCGCCAAACGTGCCTGCATCGCTTCGACCCCCGTCTTATGTTCGCAGCCCGTCACTTTGCACGCTGATAGATAGCGCTCGAGCGCAACCACCGTCCCTGCACTCTTCGCCTTCTGATAAGCCGCATCGTCCTCTGCACGTAGCCTCTTTTGTCTGTTTTCTTGTTCCAACTGAGCCAGCCTTTCTTTGGCCTCTGGCCTGTGCACACACCCTGTAGCGTCACAGCTCCTCAAATACTCCCTTAGCGCCGTCTCGGTCTCCGCTCCCTTCGCCTTCCCATAAGCCGCATCGTCCTCAGCGCGTAACCGTTTTTGCCTCTGTTTCTGCTCCAACTGCGCCAGCCCATCTTCGGCCTCCCCCCTGTGCACACACCCCGTCGCGTCGCAGCTGCTCAGATATTTCTTTAGCGCCGCCTCAGTCCCCAATCTTCCCGCACTCTCATACATTGCGTCATCCTGGGCGCCAAGCCTCCCCTGAGACACAAACCACTGCCAGCCCACCACGCCCACCAGCACGACCACAAGCGCTATCCACCCCCGCCCTTGACCTAGCTTTTTCAGGCGCTGCAATGACGAGGGTTTTTTACTGGAGTCACCAGACGGTTCTTTCCTAGCACGCGAATCATCCACCGGCCCAAGCCGTTTCGCTTCTCCCTCGTTTTCCATCAAAAAGCGCTGAAACTCCCGCACCGTCTGCGGACGCTTCTTGCGTCGCAGGTCCATGGCCGTATCGATGGCCTGCAAAAATGGGTTCGGGTAACGTCCCTTGCCCACCTCGCTGGCCGCTTTTAGAGGGTCGTGGTCTTCGTCCATGAGTTGCTGACTGCGATCCAGCGAAGGGATGGGTACATGCCCGCTGATACAACGGTACATACTCGCGGCCAGAGCGTAGATGTCGCTCCATGCCCCTTGCACAGCCTCGGTGGTGTATTGTTCGGGGGGCGAATAACCCTCGGCAAACACCATTTGGCTTACGTGTTGGCTATGCTGACCCACGTATTGCCGAGCGCCGCCGAAATCGATCAGTGCAGGGGTTGTTTTGCTCGCGCAGAAAGATGTTGTCGGGTTTGATGTCCAGATGCATTAACTGGTGGCGATGCACCTCTCGCAGGCCATCGAGCAGGGGCAGAAAGATGGTCTTGAGTTGTTCGTAGTCCAGCGCCTGACGGTGCTGATCGAGGTAGTCCTGCAGGGTTTGGCCACGCTCGTAGTCCATGACCAGATAGGCCGTATCATTGGCGCGAAAGGCACGGAATATGCGTACGATGTTGTGGTGCTTGAAGCCGGCGAGGACCTTGCCTTCGCGAAGGAATCGCTCCAATCCATCCCGGTAGCCGGATTCAGTCGGCCCGCTGTGGGGTCGGACGCGTTTGGTCTGGCTATCCCGATAAGCCAGACCCTCGGGGAAAAACTCTTTGAGGGCGACCTGGGTGTCGAGATTGGTGTCTAGAGCCAGGTAGGTGTAGGCGAAAGCCCCCGCGGCCCAGCACTCCTTCGATGCGGTATTCCTGCAGCAGTTCGCCTTGGCACAGCGAGGTTCTGGGATCATTTTGATCCACTTCAGTTATTTAATCCTGGGTAGCCATGAGTTGGCTGTGTTAGGAATGCTACCTACACACTTCCCTATCTGACTTGCCTTATCGTCCGTCTTCGGCGTTGCGACAACAGTGACATAGCGAGGCTATGCGCCTGTTGCCGCGCCTTGAATACGAACGATCATGCGGCCCCAGTTAGGAAAGTTGTTTGATTCGCATTCCTTACATGATGAAGTTTTCATGGTAACTAATCCAATTCATTCGGTGACGACCTAGATCAAGGGCGATGGCTGATCCGGCCGTGTTCACAACACTCCATCAGGCTCAAGAAATCATCGCCGGCAATATGCACGAGGTCCATATGGTCGCCGGCTTCAAAATAGATATCCCTATTCTTTGATAGAGCATCATCGTATATTACCAATATTCCATAGGCTTCTCCCAGAGGTGGAATGGCCCCCAGCTCGCAATCGAAAAAAACATCTGTCAGTTCCTTCTCTGCAGCGAGTATCAAGTGCCTGTCCAGACGTTTTTTGAGAGCATCCAAATCAAGCAGATGAGTGGCGGGGATGGCGGCCATTAAATATCCAAGATTGTCTTTTAATAAAATGGATTTAATGATTTGATGGCCGCGGATATGGGCTGCTGCGGCCGTTCTGGAACTGCTCGTAGTGTGCGGATGTGGCAGCAGTTCATAATTTACGCCTATGAATTCGAGATATTCGCGTAAGGCGTTCGATATTGACATACTAGAGATTCCCCTATCGCTGGTCTTGAAATAGACAGCCTATGAAATAACTATAGACTAAATGTCAAGAGCTTGCAGTGAGGTGCTACCGCCAGATTCTGGCTGCAGCAGCATACAATATGACCGCAAGGAGGATGACGGTCTGAAATCCATAGTGGATTGCAATTACTGTTGCCATGATGGCGCTGAGTACCGAGGCGCAGCCGTTGATTCCCCACGCCCAAGGGATGAAACTTGGGGTCTGGTTTGCCAATCGGGTCAGGCCAAGAGGAAACGGCATACCCATGAAAAATGCCAACGGGGCGATTAATGATATCGCGATCAACCCCTTTACTATCATGTTCAGGCCCATTCCCGCTGCCAGCACGGTGGGTAATACCACCAGGTAAATCAGTGATAGGGTAGCTAAGCCCATTATCGAAAGGTTGACGGCCGAGCGCTTATGAAGCTGCGCCCATTGCTCTATACGGGTACTGTAACCGCTTCCAAGGCCGGCAAAAACCAGAAATCCGCTGAGTATGAGAGCCGCCGCGTAGAGGGGATGACTCACGAACAGGATGAATCTTTGTATAAATGCGATTTCGATGAAAAGAAAACCTAGACCCAGGCATAAAAAATAAAGGCCAGGGCGCCAGAAGTCCCGCGACAGGGTTTGCTTGTTAGCGGGTAAAAAGACCAATGGAAGCAGGATCAGCACGATGCAGATAGGCACCGCCTGTAACAAAGTGGTTACCAGTATGAGGTATCCGGAGTCCAGAAATATGAGGCTTCCTTGGTCGCGCAGTGCGAATAATTCCGGCAGTAACGACCATTTGAAGAAGTGGAAAAAATAAGGCTGGTTATCCGTGCTTGGCCGGAGATTGAATTTGTATTCCTCTAGGTAACCGTCATGTCGATCACTCAACAACGCGGTTGTGCCCTGGTAGAGATAACCATGGTCCAGTATGTTGTAACGATTAGTCTGTGAGGGAGAGATGCCCGGATGGAAGGCGACATCAAAGGAGCGTGCTTCACAAAACCTTTGGACTTTTTCGATATCCGTGCTGGAGAAGGTCCCGTTTTTGATCAGTAGCGTACTGGTTTGCCAACTGCGAATAACAATGAGTTGTTGTGCGGGCTGGATAACCCCAGATCGGTTTAAAACCTCCATTGCGGTGGCGAACAGTTTCAGTGAGTCTCTTGGGGGCAATTTCAGCCACCGTGTGATGGCAATCAACCCGTCTTCCTCAAGATGTGAATAGGTCGCTTGCAGTGCCTCTACCGTGTATAGATAGCTTTCGCTCAAGGCGTGGGTTCCTGCCCCGGAGCTGGCAAACGATTCCAGCATCGAGATCTGGATCAGATTAAATTTCTGTTGATTTTTCGCCAAATAAGCCCTGGCGTCGCTGACGTGGATCTTGACCCTCGGATGGCTGTATAGTTTGCCTGCGAATTCCGCATAGTCTTCACGCACCAATTCAACCATCTGCGGATTGAGCTCCACTGCATCGACTGTCGTGGCCTGATGATAAAGCGCCTGCAATACATCGGCCCCGCCACCGGCACCCAGGACGAGTACTTGTGGTTCATCGATGAGGTGATAAGCCAGTGCCGAGGACATCTCGTCGAGATAGCTTAGGTTTTCCCTGCTGCCCGTATAATGCGTTATGGCCGTCATCCCATCTCCATCGGTAAATACGCCGAGTTGGGTTGGTGGCTCTACCCGGCTCATGAGACTAAGCCCTGGGGCATGGCGGAACGGTATTTTGGAGCTTCGTACTACGGTCAGCAGACCCAAAGGCCCGGAGCGTTCTTCTATGATCTCTGTGCCGTTTATTTGCAGGGTCTTTGCTAGGCCCTTGAATTGTGAGGTCTGTAGTTCCAGCCAGCTCGATGGCCAAACCAAAAACAGCGCTGCCGCACCGATTAAAACAAGGCTTGAGATGACCCTCGGTATTGCCCCCAATTCAGTGCGTATGGCAGGTATTGCGCTGAGCAGGCCCGCGCAGGCAATCAGTTTCAGGCAGGTCGTAGGATGGAAAAGGAACAACAGGGCGATAATGCCCAATGCCCCGATACCGGCACCCAATAGGTCCCAGCGATAGATACGATAGATGTGGTTCCGGAAATGGATAAACGCCAAGCCAAAACAGTTGGCAGCGAAAAAAAAGGGTATGCACAGCAAGAGATAAACCAGGATCAACCACGCGAACTGCCAGGGATCCCATATCAGCTCCAGACCGTTGAATGGCGTGTGTTGAGCGAGAGCGAAACAGGCTACGGTGGAAATCGCGAACAATATTGCATTCGCTGTATACAAGGCGCCGAATCTCGATGCAACATGATCCTTGATCACGCTCAGGAAGGTACCGCTTATTCCATAACCCAGTAGTGCTAGGCTGATGATCATATAGGCAAAATGATGCCATTGGATGATCGACAACAGGCGCATCAATAGGATTTCATAGCTCAGAGCGCAAGCCGAGATCAAGGCAATCGAAAATAGCAGTGTTGCGGGTTCTTGGGTTTTGTTCGAGCCTGTTAGCATTTGTCCGATCACTGCAATCTGATCGGTCCCGCCTAGTCAGTAGTTCGACTGCGGGTCAGCGGGACAAATCTTACCGGGAGAATCTGTCGGGTCTTGATCTTTTCATCCAGATCCTTCTCGATCAATATGAGTTGCTGGGTTAAGAATGCCCCACCCACGGGGATGACCATGCGGCCGCCAGGTTTTAATTGCCGGATCAGCGGTGGTGGAATACTGCCTGCTGCCGCTGTGACGATGATGGTGTCGAAGGGGGCATGTTCCTTCCAGCCATAATATCCATCCCCGATACGTGTGGTGATGTTATCGTAGCCAAGACTGGTCAGTCGATTACCGGCTGCCTTGCCCAGTGCGTCGACAATTTCTATGGTGTAAACTCTTTTTACCAGCCCGGCCAGCACTGCCGCCTGGTACCCCGATCCGGTACCGATTTCCAATACGATGTCTTGCTCATCCGGCTGAAGTAGATCGGTCATCAAGGCAACGATATAAGGTTGGGAAATGGTTTGACCATAACCGATAGACAGGGGACGATTCTCATAGGCGTAGCCACGCTGTTTTTTGGGGACGAATAAGTGGCGTGGTATCTCACCCATGGCTTTCATCACCTTGCGGTCTAAGGTGTTTTTTCTAGTCTTTAGGCGGGTGAGTTGGACGTCGGCAAAGATTTCACGAACCATATTATTGCGCAAGGTCCGGAATTCATCCCCATCCGCACTCCAGGTTTCCGATACCGGTAGGCTAAATGATAGCGCCAGCAAAATGATCAAGGATTTTTTGAGCATGAGAGGCGTATTTTGTCAAAGTGTATCTAGAAAATTTCTCAATTCACGGCTATAACTGTGAATGCTGAGCAGATGACCTTCATTGTGTCCGCCTTTGAGTTCAATGAACTGCTTGGGGGAGGGCGCTGCCTCATAGATTGCCTTGCCATGTAAAAATGGGATGATTTCATCCTCCGGGCTATGGCTTACCAGCACTGGGGATTGTATTGATGACATTGCGTGGAGGGTATTAAACTCCAGGCGAGCCAATAGCCGAACAGGAACCAGAGGGTAAAACCGGGCTGCCATATCCGGGATTGAGGTGAAGGCGGACTCAATGATGACCGCACCAGGACGGGTGCGAGCGGCCAGCCAGGCGGCAATCGCGCCACCTAAAGATCGACCGAACAATATTATCTGCTCTTGTTCTGCCCCTCGGGTTTTCCTAAGATATTTCCAGGCAGCTTGCGCGTCGAGATAAATCCCTTGTTCAGAAGGTTTTCCCGAGCTGCGACCATAGCCTCGGTAGTCGAAAATGAGTACATTCAGCCCCAGGTCATGAAAGATTCTGATGGAATCGAGTCGATGCGAGATGTTTCCGGCATTTCCATGGAAGAATAATAAGGTCTTTCGGGTGCCGGCCGCGGGGATGAACCAGCTGTAAAGCTCTATTCCATCTTGGGCGTGGAGGGTGATGGTTTGGTAATCAAGCCCAATAGCCTTGGGAGTGGCCTCCATCTCCCGCCCGGGCACATGAGGCAAGAACAACAACCGCTCTTGTGAGAAAAACAAGGTTGCGGCATATGCTGTGTATAAAACGCTAATTGCCAGTAGCAAGGTGGTCATTTTGCGCACTCGCCGATTTGTCCTCCTTCACTTAGGAATGCGAACGACACACTTCCCTATCTGACTTGCCTTATCGTCCGTATTCGGCGTTGCGCCAACAGTTATATAGCTGGGCTATGTGCCTGTTGCCGCGCCTTGAATACGAACGATTATTCGGCACCAGTTAGGGAAGTTATTTTGTTCGCATTCCTTAGGAAAATCCACTGCGACAATGTTTTACATTTATATCTGATGTAAATAGTGTACTATGGGTCGCGAATTTCTACGAGGAGTTAATATTATGAAAGCAAAAATTTATTTGGTTATTAGTTTGCTGCTACTGATGGCGGCGTGTAGTGATGAGACCAAACAGCAGGCAAAGGAAACCATGGATAGTGCTACAGAGACCGGCAAGCAAGTCTATTCCGAGGCCAAGGAAAAGGTTGATGAGATCAGCGCGGGGATCAGCGATAAGTCAAAAGAGTTGGTCGGCGAAGAGCAGCAGAAATCAAGCGAGTAACGGAAACACCGCCATCTCGGCATGGAAGCCGGGACCCACCCCTGTAGGTCGGGTTAGCGCAGCGTAACCCGACGCAACACCTGGCCTACCACCGACAGTTTGTCGGGTTACGCTGCGCTAATCTGACCTACAATCTTTGCATTACTACTGCGCTGCCAATTTATCCTCCACGCTTCTTACCTTGTCCGCCATGGTCTGGTCACGATCTGAGCGTGTTCCTACCCGGATGGTGGTCGAAATCCTTGGACAACCCATGTCATGGATGACTTCGTGGCAGCGTTTTACGGCTGCGAATACCTCATCCCAATCCCCTTCGACGTTAGTGCCATAGGCATGAAGTCGGGTTTTTAACCCGGCCGCGGACAAAATCCGTTCACATGCGACGACGTATTTGGACACGGACACACCAACACCTATCGGTACTACACAGAAATCCAGAATCACCTTCATGGCAAGTCCTGTTGGCTTGTTTGCAATGGGGTAGAAAAATTTCTGTAACTTGGCCGGTCCATATGCCTCATCTCGCGCTCTCCTGAGTGGCCTTAGAATGGTTTCCGAAGATTACAGCAGTGAATATGAGGCGCTCAGATTAATGCCGATCATGTTCTCGTCAATATTAATGTCACGGTCACTGTTGGAGCTATCGTTGAAGGTAGTGCCGCTGAAATTATCGAAACTATAGTTGTATCCATTGAGATTTATGGCATAAGAAAGCCGATCAGTGATCGAAGCATTCCAACCCACCCCATAGCTTACTCCAATGGCGTCTCCGGTCGTTGTGCGCGTCAGCTCGCCCCCTTGGACTTGCTGGCCTGCTCTTTCGTCTGCATCGAGAAAGGCGACGGCAATATTGGCAGATATTCTGCCTATATTGCCAAAATTCCAGCCAAAAACCCCGCCTACAAACGGGCCTTGTTCTTCAAACTCCTGTCTGATGGCGATCCCATTGGGAAAAAAATCGTTTCCCCCCGCGTCTACCCCGTCGAAAATAGTACCCTCATTTTCGGTCTTGCCATATTTATACCCCGCAAACAATGCTAGGTTGGGTAAAACGCTATATCCGGCCGACACCGAGAAATCCTGCCGCTGGGGATGTATACCAAAGCCAAAAGTCGTTGGGGTTTCAGATAAAAAGACCTCGCCCTCAGCGGATTGCTGGAAATAGATATCGGCAAAAAAACGTTGATAAAAGGCCGTCAGGCCGCCGCCGATGAACACCAATTGATCGTCATAATCGATGTCTTCTGTCGACGCCCTCCCGCTACCAACGGCGAGATCGCTGCCATTACCCTTAAAGCTATAGTGCATCACCCCTGTTGAGAGTCTGGGTTGTAAGCCAAAATCAGCTGTATATCCTATCCCGGGGACCATGAGTGTTGCCACGCTGAGCAAAAGGGAATGAACGGGAGTCATGCGCTTCTTATTCATATCTTCTTCCTGATTGAGCTGTTATCGTGTTTGCGTGATCACTTGCAGGATCTAGGTACGACTTAAAAAGTACCTCGTAACCATCTACGAGGCTCCGGCTTGGGTCTCTCTGGTATGGGTTGTTGTTCGCTTTGCCTGGGTAGTTCGATGGGCTGGGGTTGTTCGGATTGTTGAGACTGCTCGATCTCCGTCGTAAGCTCGTCAACCAGCGTCTTTAGGCCCTGGTGCTGTGGATAGAATTCTAATCCCTTTTTCACAAACTTTAAACTTTTTTCTGCCTCTCCTGCCTGCAGCTTTTGCTTCGCCAGTTTTTCGTAGCGCTGTGCGATCGCAGCGAGACCGTCGACTGCTGTTGGATTTTCGGGGTCGAGTTTCAGTACTTCAAGGTAAGTTTCATAGGCATTATCACCCTCGGGCTGGAGCAAGCGTTGCGCAGCAAATTGTTTTTCTGCGGTGGTCAGTAGTGCGTTGAGGTTGCTTTCAATAAGCTGTTGCTTTTGCTGATTTTTTTGTTTGGTTTTTCGGAGCGCGGCTTGTTGCTGTTTTATTTCGCGCAGCATCTCGCGCTTGAAGGCCAATAATTTAGTGTGTTTGGGAATTACGCCAAGGCCTCGCTCGACTAGGGCCAACCCTTTCTGGAAATCATTCACTCGCTTCTGTTTTTGCGCCAGGTACAGGTATCTAGCGGTAATTTGTTCCAGGCCCTGCTTTGCTTGGGGGTTGTTTGGATCCAGTCTCAATACCTTTCGAAAAGACTCGTGTGCGTTATTGCCCGACGGCGTTGTCAATAGCGAGTTTGTCATCTGATGTTCGGCTTTACGGAGTAGTTCATCTATGTCCCGGGATTTGTCCTGGGCAACACGTTGCGCATCGATTTCTCGGCGCAAGGCGGTCAGTCCTGAATGGGCTGGGGCAATTTTGAGCCCTTGTTTAATCATCGCTTGAGCTCCCTGCAATGCTCCTGACTGGAACCTGGAGCGAGCTAATGCCAGGTATCGATCGGCGATCTTCTTCTTAATCTGTTGGGCGCCTGCATTTCGAGGTGATTGCGCGAGCACTTGCTCAGAAAGTTCGGTTGCCTGGTCCAGGCGATCGGCAGCTAAATGCCCCTCAGCTTGGGTGAGCAGGGCTTGGAGTTTCTTTTGTTGTGCTCTATGGCTGCGATTTTTTTGCACGCGATCGCGCAAGGCGCGCAAGTCGGGGTTGTTGGGGCGCACTTTTAATCCTTGCTGGATATACAGCAAACCACGCGCCTCATTACCCGCATTAATGCTGTTTTTAGCTCCGGTGACTAAATATTCGAAAAGTCGATTGATTCCTGCTTTGGCCTCTTGGTCGCCGGGCGCTAGAGTAAGAATCTGGGAATAGGTTTCATAGGCGTTATCACCACTAGGTTGTGTATAATCCGCGGCTTTCATCTGCGCGACGGCCTTGACGCGAAGGCTGGCCAATATTTGGTTCTGTTTTCTTTTTCGCTTCACCTCACGCGCAATATCGTTTTGCAGTGCTAATAAGGGCGCATTGTTGGGGGCTGCCTCTAATCCCTGGGAAATGCTCCTGAGGGCGTTCTCCAAGTTGCCCAGATTCCGCGCCTTTTTCGCCTCAGCTAAAAAGTGTTTGGCAATATTGCGCAGCCCGTCTTTAGCGGTGCTGTTGTCAGCTTGTATACTGAGCACTTCAAGGTAGTTTTTTTGTGCATTGTCGTCTCGTGGTCGGACCAGCTTTCCCTGCTGGAATTGATACTTGGCCTTCGCCAGCAATCTGTCCACTTTGCGTTGTTCGGTTTGTTTTAGGGTTGCCTGGGTGAGTTCATTGCGTAGCTTGATAAGACTCGGCTCTCTGGGAATCATTGCCAGACCTTGATCAATGATGGCCTGAGCTCGGGCCAGTTCATTTCGTTGTGCATGAGCTCGGGCAGTTTTTTCCAGCTGGGTTATAATTTGTTGACGACCACTAAGCGCCGATTTGTTATGGATATCCATTTCCAGAACACGCTTAAAAGATTCCCAGGCATTATCGCCCTGAGGTGAAATGAGTTTGTCCGATGTTAACTGTTGTTGGGCCTGTGCCAGCCAGTAGTTAATATTCTCTTTACGACGGGCTGCGTCCATCTGCTGCTTGATGTCATTGCGCAAGGCATTCAATCCGCGATGTTCCGGGTTGATATTCAGACCTTCTCTAATAAGCGATGCACTGGCCTCAATATGTCCTGCTTGGTGGTTGGCCCGGGCTTGATCTTCTAAATTTTGGAGGATGGCATCTATCCCTTTAAGTGCTTGTTCATTGCCGTCGTCGATGGTGAGTATTGCCCGATAGGTCTCTAAAGCATTGTCTCCTCTAGGCAGAGTTAAACGCTGAGCCTTGAATTGCTCATCACTCTTACGAAGCATAAGGGCGATTTCCTGCTGCTGAAGCCGTAGCTTTGTTTCGGCTTCAATCTCCTCCTTCATCTCCAGTAAATCAGCATGTTGAGGGTTTATAAGCAGGCCTTTGTCTATTAAAGCCAAGCCTTCATCGAATGCACCTTGATTGCGTTTTTCAATCGCCTGTTGTTGAAAACGTATCAGGAGCGTGTTCAATGCCGACTGGGCCCTTTTATCCCTGGGCGCAAGATCTAAAATATTGCGATAGGTTTCAACCGCGTTATCACCGGGTGGTTCCAGAAGCCGTCCGGCGGAAAGCTGGTCAGCGGCGTATCGGTGAAATTGATTGATGATCCATAGGGTGCGTTCATCTAATGTATCGTTTTGTTTTATCCATATTAGGCTTAGAAGTCCGGCGATGAGCAATACGCCAATGCCTAGCACCCAAGGCCATTTACGGCGGTGGGTGCTGATTTGCATGGATCGGGATTGAAAATTCTGAGTCGGAATGGCCTTGCTGCGGGAACCAGTCTTGCCCAAGAATCCACTGCCGAGGAGCGTAGAACTTCTAGGGATCTCACCCGTGGTTTCATCGATTGCCCTGTTCAGCGCTTGCCCATCGGGAAAACGATCCTTGGGGTCCTTGGCCAACATGGAATCTATAATGGGTTGTAGAAACTGAGTTTCCTTCGGCAGGCGTGGAATTGGATCAGTGATATGCTTTAATGCGGTGGAGAAGTCATCGCTCCCCTCATACGGTTTCCTACCCGTGAGCATCTCATAAAATACGGCACCCAAAGAATAGAGGTCGCTGCAACCATTTAGCTCATGGCCCTGCACCTGCTCCGGGCTCATATAACTCGGGGTTCCTATAGTGGCGCCCACTTTGGTGAGTTCGGTAGCGCTGGAGATCGACTTAGCGATACCAAAATCCGTCAGCACCGCAAATTTATTTTCTCTAAATAAGATATTCATCGGTTTCACATCCCGATGAATAATGTTATTGCTGTGTAATACCTGCAGCGCATCGGCAATACGCTTCACCGTGCGGAAGCAGTCACTCAAGTCCATGCCCTGCTGGATGCGTTCCTGGAGATTGAACCCGGCCACATATTCCATGGCGATGAACGGGTGCCCTTCGGCTTCTCCAAGGTCGTGTATGGTGACGATGTTGGGATGACTCAAGCTGGCTACGATTTGACCTTCTTTAGTGAATCGTTTCTTGAAGGAAGGGTCAGCCAGCAGCTCGGAGGACATTATTTTAAGCGCTACCAGCCGGGATAGATTCTCTTGTTCGGCAAGATAGACGGTAGACATACCCCCACGGCCCAGCTCCTTGATTATTTTGTATCCAGCAATCTTCATCGGCCGTGATTTAGGTTTACTCCAGCAACGCTAACTAATCAGCGCCTTATCATGAATATGCGCGCCGGCAGTTCTATGTAATTAACGAAAGCCCAGTGCTATGTCTCTTCGAGGTGTCCATCACGTAGTGATTAGTGACGCTGAATTATTATATGGCATTTATATGAAGCGGCAAAGGATGGCTTTTTCCAATATAAAATGGGGGCTGGTTTTTTGGTCCTGAACAGCAAACTTTACTGCTGTAAGGTGGAGCAGGGGTGATGAGGGAAATCGGTTGGGGAGTTGTGTTGCTGGGGATGCCTTAACGGGGAGGTTTCTGCAAGGAAGTGAGGTATTGGCTTCTTCAGCCGTTGCGCCGAATCGCCCAACGGTTGAAGAAAAGATGTCACTACTCATACCATGAAGGACATGAAGTGTTGAAAGCTTTGTCCTGTAACCCCTTCATGTCCTTCATAGTGTGAGTAGTTGTAGCCGGTTTTTTACTATGGCTGGGCCGCGCCATTCCCGACTTCGCAATACCCCAGGCCTTGTTGCCCATTGTTGAAGTGTTCTAGAATTTCTTCGTCTGTTAGTGCCCGCTTATAGAGGGCGAGTTCGTCTAAATCGCCTTTAAAGCGAAACTCATTTTGGAACCGATTCAACCAACCTATATTGAGCTCGGTGGTGGTAATAAAGTCTCTAATATAGTCTGTTTTCGGTATTGAATCCCTATTGACGCCATCGATATAGAGGTGGAGTTGATCCAGCGTTCTTATAGATACAACGTGATGCCAATCGCCATCAATGAACCTCTTGTCAGCGGACGGGAAATTGCCATTGCCGCCGCCGGTGCCTGCGCTATCTTCCAATCTAAAGTGGGGAAACGATTCGTCGTTACTACATCTTGTGCCTGCTTGTATTTGATTCAGCCTTACATCGGGGGCAGACCTGCCAACGATGACCCTTGCTCTTGTGCATGCAACACTGTCGCTACGCATCCAGAATTCGATGGAGAATTCATCATCGAGCGTCCAATCAAACTGGTCATTGTCTGCTACATTCAGCCCGTCGTCGCTGCCGTCAAAGCGCTGGCCGGTGCCGATCCTGCCTGGGATAGCCATGGGGCACCTTGTGCAAGTCGCGCTGACGCCACCCAGTTCGTCCGCATAGTTCGGGCCACTCTCCTCGAACTTAAAGTATTGGATCATCTGCGGGGGACAGGTCGTGGGTGGGGCGCTGCGTGGACCTCTGGAGACCTCGTAGTTAACAGCAGTGCCGAGGGTGATCCTCTCGCCGCCGGCCGGATCCTGGGTTGCGACCCTATCGATTTCCGTGCTCGGGTCGAACTCCCGTGTTACGGCGCCGACGCTGAGGCCAGCGTCTTCAATCTCTTGATCGGCGTTCGACGCCAGCAATCCGCGCACATCGGGGACGGTGACCGTAGTCCTGGGTTCTGGGTCTGGATCCGGGTCTGGATCTGGTGCTGGGCCCGTGGATTCGGTGCCGCCACCACAGCCGGATAGCAAAATAATAGTGATAAATATCAGTGTGATTTGAGATGTCAATGTATTATCTCCTGCTGTTATCGATCGTCCCGTCACTGTCATTGTGAAAAGATGGCTCTATCGTGGCTGATCAAATCCACCACGAGCAGGGCATTGGAAATTTGATCCGCTAGAAATACGCGGTCGTTGGCTGCATCCAGGGCAAGGTTCTGTGGGAAATTGAAACTGCTCCCGAAACCTTCGCCCGTTTCAGAGAGTATTTCACGATTACCAGTGTTTAGATCGACTGTCCACAGTGCCTTCCTGCCGCCCCTGCCTCCATCTGCTACGATGGCGCGGTTATTGGTTGCATCCAGGACGAGACCACCGGCTATACGCAAAAAATTATCACCGTTGCCTACTATGTTTTCATCCTCCCCACCCGAGATCACGTTTCGATCGCCGCTGCTCAGATCAATATCCAGTAGGGCGTTTAAAGTCCTGTCGACTACCAAGGCGTGATTATTGGCTGCCAGGACCACACCCATTGGGAATGCCAACAGGGGCCCGGTGCCTCTGCCCTCATCCGAGATTATCCGACGATTGCCGCTGTCCAGATCTACTTCCATGAGTACAGCCAAAGCAGGGTCTACCACCAATGCACGGTTATTGCCCGTATCCAGCTCCATATCCAGTGGGCGATTAAACCCAAGTCCAGTACCTGTATCCGCGTCCGAGATCACCCGACGATCGCCGGTGGTAAGGTCCACGGCCAGCAGGGCGTCTAATTGTATATCCAATACCAATACCTGATTATTGTCTGTGTCAACAGCCACGTCTTCCAGAAACATAAAAGGGGTTCCGGCACCGGTATCTGTGTCCGAAATCGTCTGACGATTGCCGGTATCCAGATCGACCTCCAGCAGGGAATTTGGACCGAATTCACCATCCACTACTAGTAAGCGGTTATTGGCTGTGTCCAGAGCTACACCATGTATTTTGAGGAATGTGGGGCCGGTCGTGGTGATCGTATCCGAATCCGTAATTATACGGCGATTCCCGCTGCTTAAATCTACCTCCAGCAGGGCGGGTATATCAACATCCACCACTAAAGCACGGTTGCCGGCCGCATCTAATGTAATGCCCTCTGGGTTTTCGAACGGGGGCCCCGACCCTTGGTCTGGGCCGGAAATCACTCGGCGATTACCGCTGTCCAGATCAACCTCCAGCAGGGAGTCCAAACCATCATCCACTACCAAGGCGCTGCCTTCATCTAGGGCCACGGCCAATGGGAAATTGAATTGAGGTCCATCACCGACACCAAGGCCCGAGATCGAGGTGCGGTTGCCGGTACTCAGATCCACCTCCAGTAGGGCAGCCAGTCCACCATCGACTACCAAGGCACTGCCGTTGTCCACAAAGGCCAGGTACTCTGGAAAACTAAACGGTGGTCCTGCACCAATACTTTGGCCTGCACCAGTATTTTGGTCGGAGATTACCCGGCGATCGCCGCTGTTCAGGTTCACTTCCAGCAGCGCGTCTCGGTTTTTATCCAACACCAAGGCAAGGTCACCGGCAGTAAGGACTAGGTGTGTAGGGAAGTCTATCCGAGTCTCACTCTCATTTGGATCCTGCTTAGGAATATTGTTGTCTGAGATCACGCGACGATCACCGCTGTCTAGATCCACCTCCAGCAGGGCATCTAAAGCGCTATCCACTACCAAGGCGCGGTTGTTGGTCGCATCTATGGTCAAGCCTCCTGGTGTTACGAACGCGTCTCCGGTGCCGGTGCTCAAGCCTGAGATCAGACTGCGTCTACCGTTGTCTAGGTCCACCGCCAGCAAGACGGCAAGACTGGAATCCACCAACAACACCCGGTTCTTAGTTGGGTCTTTGGCGACGTCCTGTGGCTTAGAAAAAGTGGGTACGTTCTGTAGCGCTATGGTCATTTCAGTGATGCGGCCGCGATCGTCCGAGGCCTCGATCAAGACATCGTTAGTCTGATCCAATAACGCGATCTGAGCGAACCAGCGAGAGGGGTCGGCTGGATCGAATTGTACCTCCGGGCTATCGCCATCGGGTAAATCGCTAGGGGGTTTTAGGGTGGTGGTGAGGAAGGTCCGATTATTGATCTGTACACTGACTAACCGGGCGCCATCGCTCGTTACCGAACGGCCACGGAGGGTGATGCGGTCAGTCTCGCCGGCAAGATTAGAGTTCGGCAATGGGAAGCTGATGTCAATCGTCGGCGCTGCTCCGCTACCACCACTATCGCCTCCCGAACCGCCACCGCAACCGGCTATGAGTAAGCTCAGCAGCAATATTGTAAGTTGGGGTAAAGCGCCAAGCCCCAAATGGTGAGCAACCGTGTTTAGTCCCATCTTCTCCTCCTGAGTGATCTTACTTAGAAGTGAGTCTAGGATTATGCAAGCAGTCACAGTTATATTGCGCAAGTTCCTGACCCGGATAAGTGATATTCGCTCTTTCGCCACCAACACCTCCCTTTGCTGCGTCTTTGCTTGGTATCAAATTCGTTTAAGGGATCAAACTCTTGTACTCTGTGAACACGGCCCTCTGCGAGAGCTGGGTTGATACTTCCATAGACTATGTTTTAGGTATGCGGAAATTGGGCGCGCCAGCAGAAATCGGCTAAAGTCAAGCCCATGCATCGACTATAGTATGCCGTTGAAAGTATATCTAGTGTTGGATGCCTGTTGGCCGGATTGTTTCGCCCGTATTCCTACGGTATAACCAGTCTTCAGGCTCATTTTGCTTATAGCCCGGATATATCATGAATTTGCGCGATGATCACGTAGAGATTTATTTTCACAAGGGATTTTGCGAAGGAGAGGCGTATCCACGATTACGGCCGACTGAGTAAAATTTCTTGTGGACACAAGGATCAAGCGAGGGCGCGTGTAATTCATGAAATATCCGGGATAGGGACCGATCAGAATGCTGGACTTATCTTTACATTAACAGATGAGTCGAAAGGGCTTGACATGAAGGGGGGGGTCGGAAAAGATCGTCAGCATAGGGGGTGGGGCGCTGCGGGCATGGTGCGCGATAGTTGCAAATATGACAATAACTTACTCATG
>JAAEPA010000480.1 GCA_024222475.1 Gammaproteobacteria bacterium
ATCCAATTCTTGTTCGAAGATCGACTGCCCGGCTTTTATCCATTTCTGTACTTCGTCAAGCAGGTCGTTGAGGGTAAAGCTTGAGGGTCTCACCTCAGCGCGTCAGGTAAAACACATTAAAAAAGTAGAGATGGTAATATCCGATGGACATGAACTCGTCCCTTTGCCTGAAGGCAATCAATATCCAGGCTACATTTTCGCCAAGGCAGATGATTCGCTAACCGTCATTCAGGCACTCCGAGAGGCCCATGCCTGCCTGAATTTCGTTATTGACCCAGTTTGGAGAATTGTCTGAGGGGCCAGTCCAAGAGGTGCGCACAGTGCACCCTACCCAGATTGAAGTAGGGTGTGCTGTGCGCACCGATGTGTTGCTACTTTTTGCCACCCCCACCCGCCTGAAAACCTGCGGGTGCCTGACCGTAGTTGCCCTCGTCAAAGAAGAAACCCAACATATGTTTTTCAATCAGTCCTAGATTGCGGGGATCGGCGGTATTCAGACCATTCTCGTTGATAATAGTGGTCAGGCGTTCCAGCCATTTCCTCCAGCCTTGTTTCGAAACATTGGCAAAGATACGCTGACCCAACTCACCGGGATGCGGTGGTCTGTCCATCGCTTCTGCGGCCTGCTTTAACACAATACATTGAACTGTATTTGCCATATTTTGGCTCCTCAGTTTTTGAAGCTGTCTGGTTATAAAATGATCGGTTGCAAAGGCCTTGAAATTGGCTCATTTTTCCGATGCCTTTCGTTACACGCTAAAGCTATTCGCCTTAAACCATCGAAAAACTGATCTCAATTCAAGACCTTTTCGCTTCGACCACTTTTCAACCAGACAGCTTCTTATAAATTTAAATTCTGTTCGTATTTTTTTAGCAATACACCTTCATTACCGCAGCAGGATGCCGTACATTTTTTTGGCTGATGGATTTCCACGCTGCTGGTATTGAGATAGGCCTCGATAGGAAGGTTTTCTTTGGCGCAATCGCAGCCCTTGTCATTATACACGTAGACATTCTCCAACCCGGCACGTTTGGCCGCCGCCTCAGCGGCAAACAGATCCTGCTCGGGCGTGGCGGGCAGATGGCTGAGTTTATAGGCGGGAAAAAAACGGGTGATGTGCCAAGGGCTCTCACTACCAAGATTATCCCGAATCCAGCGGGCAATTTTCCGATACTGTTCGGGCTTATCGTTCTTGCCGGGAATGATATTGCTTCGAGTCTCGACATGGATACCCAAATCATGGGCCTTCTTGATCGAAGCCAGCACCTGTTCAACCTTGGCCGGTCGGCAAATCTCTTTATAGAAATCGTCGCTCATGCTTTTAATGTCGGAGCACAGCACGTCGATATAGGGTGCGATCATCTCCAGTGCCTCATCGGTCACATAGCTATTGGATACGTATACAGTATATAAATCCGCTTGATGTGCCAGTTGGCATACATCCATGACGTATTCCAGCCATACGGCCGGCTCGGAATAAGTAAAGGCGATCCCCTGCACTCCGGCACGGATTGCCATGTCTACCAGGCTTTGTGGCGATACCCAGGCCTCTTTGGATTCACCTTTGGCGAGCTCATCGAGGGCCTTAACACCCCAGGAAATATCAAGATTATGGCAACCCCCACAGCGAAAGCTGCAACCATAGCTGCCCACCGACATGACCTTGGTCCCCGGACGGTAATGGCGTACCGGTTTGTTTTCGATCGGGTCAATATCAATCGAAGAAAGAATGCCGTAGGACAGGTTATACAGGGTGCCGTTGCGATTCACATGTGCCTGGCAAAAACCCCTCTGGCCGTGTTTCAGCTTGCAACGCCACAGGCACAGATGACACCGTGTCGTGCCGTTCTCCAGCTGCTCCTGAAGTCGCGTCTCGACCAGCTGATACTGAGTGGGGATAGATGGCTTCGCATTCATAACTGCATATTATGGGGGTATTAGCGCCCTGCAACTACTGTCTCTAGGTAATAGTCAGCACATTAGACGTAAGCGTGAAAAATCCTACAGGGTAATCACCTGATCCGGCATATTACCTGACAAGGCAGAATACAGATTGGGGAAACAACCCACCACGGCGCCGTCGACCAGCTGGTCGGTTATTTCACGTTCCTCGGCGCATTGATCGCAGGCCATTAGCAACATGCCTCTGGCCTTGGCAACGGTAGCCAGTCTCTCACCGATTGGGTTGCCTTCCTGCAACACATAGGCATTGTCCTCAAAGAAAAACATGCCAACCACCTCAACGCCATGCGCATCGTTTTCAAGCTGAGGCAATATCATCTTGCCTAGTTTGTAGGATACGGAATGTCCCCGAGTTGAAAAAATATAGGCAACCTTCATCTTAATCTCCCTTCTTTATTGATCAGGTGAACACGACACGGTGGAGTTTTAATTCGCATTCCTAACTGAAACGATCACGGTCATGGGCCAGGGTATAATCAAGCAACGGCCCCTTGGGCACGATCCGGGTCGGATTGATCACGTCGTGACTGTAATAGTAGTGGCGTTTGATATGCTCCATATTCACAGTTTGCGCGATACCGGGTTGTTGGTACAGATCCCTTAAATAGTTTGAGAGATTTGGATAATCGGCGATGCGGCGTAGATTGCATTTGAAGTGTCCGACATAGACCGGATCAAAACGGATGAGGGTAGGGAACAGGCGCCAGTCGGCCTCGGTGATCTGCGACGAAATTAAGTATCTTTGCCCGGCAAGCCGCTGTTCAAGTTCATCCAGGGCAGCGAATAGTCGATCGAAGGCCCGCTCATAGGCCTGCTGGGTCTTGGCAAAACCGCATCGATAGACGCCGTTGTTGATATCTTTGTAGATCTTTTCGTTGATCTCATCGATCTCGGGACGCAAGTCTTGCGGATAATAATCCATGTCGACATCGGTGAAATCCCCAAAGGCGCTGTTGAGCATGCGGATGATCTCGGAAGACTCATTGTTGACGATGGTTCGGTTCTGTTTATCCCATAAAGTGGGTACCGTGACTACCCCGTCATACCCCGGATGTGCCAGCTCATAGGCCTGGTGAAGGTACTCGAAATCATTGATGTGATCGGGTGTGGCGCCGGGATACTCGGCGAATTTCCAACTCTCCTGCGGCATGTCAGGATGCACTACCGACACGGAAATGATGTCTTCGAGCTTTTTTAGCTTTCTAACAATCAAGGTCCGGTGCGCCCATGGGCAGGCATAGGAGACATACAGGTGATAGCGTCCCTGCGCGGCGGGAAATCCTCCCGTACCACCGGGTCCTGGTTGACCATCCACGGTAATCCAGTTTCTAAATAGTGATTCCTGGCGATTAAATGCCCCGTTGGTGGCGGAGGAATCCTTTTCCTGCGGGGTGTGATCGTCGGATGTGGTTTTTTTCATGTCATCTCGTTGGTATCGATTGCAGGATAGTATGGTAAGGAAATGTTGATGGTCTTACAGTTCAGATTTGCCACCCAGGCAGATGCAAAACACTTTCTCATCCGTAAACGACAGCTCCGTTTAGGCATTAAAACAGAATTGTAAACATATAGATGAATGATAAGGGTTGCAAATATAGGTATAAAGCGATATTAACTGTAATCCCCAGTTCGCTGTACCCTACCTTCACCAGAATGCACTGGGCCGGCTCTGAATCGTACGAGCAAAGAGACAAAGGCAGATAACAGATGATGCAAAAACCCAACAAACCGTTAAGCACCGATCTCACTATCTTGGCTACTTTGAATACAAGTCGTCCGGATAGAACGCCACCTACTGGGTCCTCTATGAATATTTTCCCCGATGGCTGCTGGTGGCTGAGTGTTTCCTCATTGTCGATGATTGTACTAAGCCTGATGACCATCAGCACGGCTCAGGCGGATCTCAGGGAGATTCCCGGACAAAATGAAGTTCAATCGGGTCTTGCGGATGCGATTCAAACGGTGGTATGCCCGGATCTTTTTATTGCAGGAGTGGATATCAACGGCAGTGATCCCGATGCACAGTTATTCAGGACTTGTAATGCCATGATTCACACCTCTAACGAGAATCAGGGAACTGGACCGACAGGTAACAGCCTGGGAATTTCAGATGCGGAATTACTCGGTGCGCTCCAAGATATCGCCCACGAGGAGGCCATTACCCAAGGGACAATGGCCACTGAAACCTCTTCCGCGCAACAGGTCAACATCGGCGTACGCATCTCTGAATTGCTGGGAAGGGTGCCTTCGGTGAGCTTGGCGGGTTTGCGCTATAAAATGGACGGCCGGCAGGTTAAAGCGAGTAGCTTAGGTTTTTCTTCCCCGCAAAACATACGCGGTGGCGCCGCCGGGGATGTGGGCTCAGCGGGCAGTAAACTGGGTGGATTTGTCAACGGTGTCATCGGGTTTGGTGACAAGGACCAAACCGATCGGGAAGATGGTTTTGATTTCAATACCTATGGTATTTCGGCCGGTGTCGACTATCGATTTACGAATAATTTCGTATTGGGTCTGGCCGGGGGCTACAGCAATCTTGACGTGGATATCAAATCCACCACGGGGCGCTCTGGAGGCGATGTGGAAGCTGATGGTTACAGTATATCTGCCTACGGACTCTACTACCTTGATAAATTCTATTTCAACGGGGTGGTGGGCTATGGTTCCAATGACTATGATACTTCCCGACGCGTTGTTATCCCCTCAGAAAGCGCCGATCCGCTAAGAGGACCGGTCGACGCCACCGCTTCCGCCACTACGGATAGCGATCAGATCTCGCTGGCGGGTACCGTGGGCTATGAGTTCAGTCGAGATGCGATGACCTTCGGACCTTATCTGCGTGGGGATTACCTGGATGTCGACATCGATGGTTATACCGAAAGTGGTGCAGGCGGCTTGAATCTGGTAATCGATAAGCAATCTTTGAAGTCCCTGACTTCAACCTTAGGTGGCCAGTTGTCTTATTCCTTCAGTCAGAATTTCGGCATCGTGGTCCCTCATGGTCGGTTGGAATGGATTCACGAATTCGAGGATGCCAGCCGTTCGATAAGCGCGCGTTATCTGCACAATGTCAATAATACCTTCTGGACCGCCCCTAGCGATGATCCGGACCGGGATTACTTTACCTTGGGGATTGGGGTTTCGACGGTGTTTCAAAGTGGGGTTCAGGCATTCCTGGATTACCAGACCCTATTGGCGAAACAGGACATAAACGAACATGTCTTTACCCTAGGGGGGCGCTACGAGTTTTAAATAAATACATTGTCGGCCTCTGTAGGGTAAACGGGCGCTGTTCGCTTTTTTCTACGCCCGTTTACCCTACAATCTTTGGGACCGATCAATCTGCTTTACATATTATTACGCGGTCGAAAGGGCTTGACATGAAGGGGGGTTCGGAAAAGATCGTCAGCATAGGGGGTGGGGCGCTGCGGGCATGGTGCGCGGTGGTTGCAAGTATGACAATAACTTACCTATTGCTGCGTTCACAAGCGCCCCACCCCCTATGCCAAACCAAACTCCGACCCCCCCTTCATGTCAAGCCCTTTCGACTCCTTTGTAATTGTAAAAATAAAACCTGCATTCTGATCGGTCCCCAATCCTTCATATTAGAAGCGGCTTGTTCTGCCGAAACCTCCATGGACCCGCTCCGCAGCACGCATATTCCATCGGCCATTGAACGGCAGTGGATCTCAAAGGCATTGCAGACCTAGATTGTATGCCCCGGTTCCCGTTAAGTTATCGGCATTGACCTGGATAATATAGCTGCCGCTATCCGCGAGGGTGAACTGACGCTGACTGTTGGAATCAAAAAGACCCAAGCGCCCACCTTGGGGAGAAAAAAGCGTGGCACGGGCATTGATGAATCCCGTGAATCCGTCCGTTTCACTCAAGGTAATGGAGACCGTATCGCCCGCTACGGCCGTGAACGTGAACAAATCGACCTCGCTAACAGCCTCGATCGAACCGGATAGCAGGTCACCGCAGTTCAACGCCACCGCATCCGGACTGGGGGGGATGAGGCACTCCAAGCCCAAAGTGTATGTCCCGGTGGCCGTTAAGTTATCGGCATTGATCTGGAGGACATAGCCGCCGCTATCCACGAGGGTAAATTGACGCTGACTGTTGGAATCAAAAAGACCTAAGCGCCCACCTTGGGGAGAAAAAAGAGCGACGCGAGCATTGATGGTTCCCGTAAAACCGCTCGTTTCACTCAGAGTAATGGAAACCACATTGTCTGCATCGGCCGTGAAGGTAAAAATATCCGTCTCTGCGGCAACCTCGATCGTCCCGGATACAAGGTCCCCGCATTGGATGGCCTGGCGGTTGGCTGCCGCGGAGGTTGCAGTGATATTGACCGTGTCTGGATCGCTGTTAACGGCCCCGTCCGTCACGATAAGCTGAGCCTGGTAGTTCCCCGCCAGGTCTGCGACAAAGGTCGGCGTGGCCACCGTGGGCGAAGACAGTACTGCGGCACTGCCATCGGGGACGGCGATCAATGACCACTGGAAGGTCAAGGAACGGCCTTGTGGGCCCCGCGAGCCGTCGCCATCCAGGTTGACGGTGTCTCCCACCTGCACGGTCTGATCGGTACCGGCGTCGGCGATAGGTCTTGAGATATCCGCCATGACCGTCACCGTATCCGGGCCGCTGTCCACCATGCCGTCGTTGACCACCAGTTGGATCTGGTACTGTCCTTGGAGATCGGCCTCAAAGGTGGGCATGACCGTGCTGCTGTTGGCGAGTGTCGCGGTACTTTGAGGCGGTTTTTCGGTGATCGCCCATCGAAAGGCCAAGGGATTGCCATCGAGATCGCTAGAGCCACCGCCGTCGAGTTCGACGGTTTCTCCAGGAAGAACCGCACGATCGTCACCTGCATCGGCAAGGGGTGAAACATTGGGTGTTGCTGTATTCGAGATCAGCAGGCAACTGTCGGCG
>JAAEPA010000481.1 GCA_024222475.1 Gammaproteobacteria bacterium
ATGCGAGTGAGTTTGATTGCGCCGATCGCGATGGAAGAGGGGTTGCGGTTTGCGATTCGAGAAGGGGGGCGCACCGTTGGTGCTGGTGTAGTCGCCAAAATCATTGAATAGACGGTAGCAGGCGGAAGGCGTGGGGTTAACCGCCCTTCCACTGTGCGTCAATAGAGCAAAATAACAGGCCAGTAGCTCAATTGGCAGAGCAGCGGTCTCCAAAACCGCAGGTTGGGGGTTCAAGTCCCTCCTGGCCTGCCACTTGTAATGTTCGGTTCGCGTTCTGCGAGATAAATACCTGATGGCAGGAAAGATAGAGATTAAAGACGCCGCGTTTGACGCGGTCAAGTTGGTGACAGCGCTGATGCTGCTCGCGGTGGGTGTGGGTGTCTTTTACTATTACTCTGATCAATCTCAGCTGTACCGAGTGCTGGGGTTGTTAGTCGTTACCGCGGTTGCCATGGGTATCGCGCTTACTACGGGTAAGGGGCAATACCTCTGGGGGTTTTTGCAGGAGTCCAGGGTTGAGGTTCGCAAGATGGTCTGGCCGAGCCGGGCCGAGACTATGCAAACTACGTTGATGGTGTTTGTGGTGGTAATCGTTGTGGGGATATTTCTATGGCTACTCGATATGTTGTTGAGCTGGATCATCCGCTTTGTGATTGGATAAAGAGGTCATAGATGGCTCTGCGTTGGTATGTGGTGCATGCATTTTCCGGATATGAGCAACAGGTCAAGCGCTCCCTCCAAGAAAGGATCAAACGGTTTGGCATGGAGGCTGGATTTGGAGAAATTCTGGTGCCCATGGAGGAAGTCGTTGAGATGAAGGATGGTCAGAAAAGGCGTAGTGAGCGCAAGTTTTTTCCCGGTTATGTCTTGGTGCAGATGGAAATGGAAGACCGGACCTGGCATTTGGTCAAGGATGTCCCTAAGGTGATGGGCTTTATCGGCGGCACCTCGGACAAGCCGGCACCGATCACAAACAAAGAGGCGGACGCCATCTTACAAAGGATTAAAGACGGTGCCGACAAGCCAAAGCCGAAGGTGTTGTTTGAGCCTGGTGAGGTCGTGCGGGTCGTGGACGGTCCATTCAACGATTTTACCGGTGTTGTCGAAGAGGTGAACTACGAAAAGAACCGACTTTTAGTGGCGGTGCAGATATTCGGTCGATCAACACCCGTAGAGTTGGAGTTCGGTCAGGTGGAGAAGGGTTGATCCGTATTGTGAGCAGGACCGCCCTAGGGCTAGGGGCATTGCCATCCCTGGGGTTTGTGGACTGAACATAGAATTAACGAACCGGGGAGCCAAACGGCGTTCGTACCCGCTGGAGTAAAAACGACATGGCAAAGAAGAAGCTTAAGGCGTATGTAAAGCTGCAGGTGCCTGCAGGCAAGGCTAACCCGAGTCCGCCCGTGGGGCCGGCCCTGGGGCAGCATGGTGTCAATATCATGGAGTTCTGTAAGGCGTTCAATGCCCAGACGCAGAACTTGGAGCAGGGCATGCCCATTCCGGTGGTGATTACGGTATACAGTGATCGCAGTTTTACCTTTATCACCAAGACGCCTCCTGCCTCCGTGCTGCTGAGAAAGGCCGCGGGTATAGAGAAAGGCAGTGGTAACCCGAATACCGCTAAGGTGGGCAAGGTGAACAGGGAGCAACTCGAAGAAATCGCCAAGACCAAGACGCCTGATCTTACCGCAGCCGATATGGATGCCGCGGTACGTACTATCGCGGGTAGTGCGCGTAGTATGGGGCTGGATGTGGAAGGGGTGTGACCATGGCAAAATTGAGCAAGCGGGTGAAGGCGATACAGGAAAAGTATCAACGGGGCAACTCTTATCCTATGGCTGATGCCTTAGGTATGGTTAAGGAGCTGGCCTCGGCAAAGTTTACAGAATCCGTGGATGTGAGTGTTAACCTAGGTGTGGATCCGCGCAAATCGGATCAGGCTGTAAGGCGCTCGACGGTATTACCGCACGGTACAGGCAAGACCGTAAGGGTGGCCGTGTTTGCCCAAGGAGCCAATGCTGAGGCAGCACAAGCGGCTGGTGCCGATGTCGTGGGGATGGAAGATCTTGCCGAACAGGTGAGAAATGGCGACTTGAATTTTGACGTGGCCATCGCTTCTCCGGATGCAATGCGTGTGGTAGGTCAGCTCGGTCCGATACTCGGTCCTCGGGGCCTGATGCCCAACCCTAAGGTGGGCACGGTAACTCCCAATGTTGCGCAGGCCGTGCAGAATGCGAAAGCCGGCCAAGTGCGCTATCGTACGGACAAGGCGGGCATTATTCACTGCAGTATCGGAAAAGTGGATTTTGAAGTCCAGGCCTTGGAAGAGAATCTGAAGGCATTGATCGTTGACTTGGTTAAGGCCAAGCCGGTAACTTCTAAGGGCGTCTATTTACATAAAATTACTGTTTCCAGCACCATGGGCCCCGGGATTACGGTGGATCATGGAGTGTTTGCCAAACAATTGTTGTCCTAGGCTATCTATGCTAGATATAGAGCTACCCGTTATCAGGGAGATTTTCTGCCATCGGCTGTAAGGAATGCAACTGAAATAATTTCCCTGTCTGACTTGCTTTTTCGCTCGTATTCGGTGTTGCGGCAACAGTGACTAGCTGGGGCTGCGCGCCTGTTGTCACACCTTGAATACAAACTATCATGCGGCGCCAGTTAGGGAAGATATTTTATTCGTATTCCTAAGTGAATGATTCCGATGCCGGGTAGATGACTTTGGGCTTTGAGAGCAAGCTGTCTCGTAAGCGTCCAAGACCGCAGGCGCACCTCACATGTTTTTGAGGTGCTTAATTTAGAGTCAACTCTAGCCTGCGTAGACGGTGAAATCCGTGTTTGGAGTTTCAGCTAGGGGCTGGTTCGAGAATGGAAGCCTTAATAGGTTCTCTGATTCTTGGCTCGGCTCCTGGGTTCGCCGTATGACAGTGTCCCTAATCGAGATTGGGACAGTTTTTGTTAACGGGGTGAAATTAAACCCCATACTATCTGGAGGGTAAGTTCGTGCCATTGAGTCTGCAGGACAAAAAAGAAATTGTCTCAGAGGTGGCAGAAGTCGCTGCAAATGCATACTCCGCGATCGCTGCCGAGTACAACGGACTGTCGGTAGGTCAAATGACAGAGCTCAGGGCCACGGCCCGTAACAGTGGTGTTTATCTTCGTGTGGTTAAGAACTCGCTGGCACGCCGGGCTGTGGAGGGCACTAATTTTGATTGTATGCGCTCCGGCTTGGTCGGACCGTTAATTTTGGCTTTCTCACAAGAGGAGCCAGGTGCGGCTGCGCGTTTGATGAAGGATTTCAGCAAAGAAAACGAGCAGCTCAAAATGCGTTTAGTATCCCTTGGCGGGAATCTGCTTGATGTATCCGAGATTGATCGTTTGGCCAGCCTGCCTACCCGTGAACAGGCACTCAGTATGCTGATGGCGGTAATGAAGGCGCCGGTTGAAAAAATGGTTCGTACCTTGGCAGAACCTCATGCCAAGTTAGTGCGCACCTTTGCGGCGCTGCGCGACCAAAAACAGCCAGCAGCCTAGAAGGCTGTCGGATTTAGGTGATCATGGCGAGGGGAAGTGATTTGGGGCGGGTTGTTCGGTCGTTGGTGCGGAATGGCGGTAGCCGTTTAACGAAAAGGATCGAGTACCCTATCCAAATTCCAAATTCAGTTTTTAGTAGCAGATCAATCCTGATTCCAACCGGCTCCCAGCACCTGGATTCTGTGGTGATCGCACTCGCATAGCACAAGTTTTTAGGTTCAACCCGCTGTTGTTCGGGGTTTATTATTTTTTCAGGAGTGTAAGTGATGGCAGTATCAAAAGAAGAGATTTTAGAAACTATTTCTAATATGACCGTCATGGAGGTCGTTGATCTGATCTCCGCCATGGAAGAGAAATTCGGTGTATCGGCGGCTGCTGCGGTAGCGGCAGTCCCGGCCGCTGGTGCGGCGGCACCAGGTGAGGCGGCTGAAGAAAAGGTTGAGTTTGACGTTGTTCTCACCAGTTTTGGGAGTAGTAAGGTACCGGTCATAAAAATTGTTCGATCGATTACCTCGCTGGGTCTGAAAGAGGCCAAAGAGATGGTAGAGAGTGCCCCCTCAACCGTCAAAGAAGGGGTTTCCAAAGACGAGGCTGAGGAAGTTAAGAAGAAGCTTGAGGAGGCAGGTGCAAGTGTGGATGTGAAGTAGTCTTTACAATCATCCAAAATAGGAGGCCTGAGGGTTCCACCCGCGAAGGGTGGGGCGGTGGTATTGGCCATGAACAGGCTGGTGGCAGATGTCGCCAGCCTGTTCGTGCTTGTGTGTGGAGGGCTTAGGTTTCAAACCTGGGTTTTACGTGCGGCTGATGACATCAAAGATCACAACTCAATTCAGTAATCGATTCGTAATGAGGAATCGTAATGGCGTATAGCTATACCGAGAAGAAGCGCATCCGTAAGGATTTCGGAAAACGTCCGCAGATTCTGGACGTGCCCTACATGCTCCAAATTCAATTGGCATCCTATCTGAAATTTTTACAATCTGATGTTGGGCTGGAGCAACGGGCACGTACGGGCTTGCATGGTGCCTTCACGTCCGTTTTCCCTATCACCAGTTACTCCGGGCATGTGTATCTCGAATATGTCAGTTATCGACTGGGGGTCCCGACCTTCGACGTCAAGGAATGCCAGATGCGGAGTCTGACCTACGCTGCTCCACTCAGGGTTACCCTGCGCCTGGTTATCTATGACAAGGAGGCGCCTGCCGGCACCAAGAAGGTTAAAGATGTCAAGGAGCAGGAGGTCTACATGGGTGAGCTGCCCCTGATGACTGATCATGGAACCTTTGTTATCAATGGCACTGAACGGGTGATCGTCTCACAGCTACATCGTTCTCCAGGTGTGTTCTTCGATCATGACAAAGGCAAGACGCACTCCTCCGGTAAACTCTTGTATTCGGCGCGAGTGATACCCTACCGTGGTTCTTGGCTGGATTTTGAATTCGATCCAAAGGATTGTTTGTTCGTACGTATTGACCGGCGTCGTAAGCTTCCGGCGACTATTCTATTACGGGCCTTGGATCTGGATAACCAGCAGATTCTGGATCTCTTTTTCGATAGCAACACGATTCGGGTCAAGGCAAAGGGGTTTGAGCTAGGGCTGATTCCGGAACGGTTGCGCGGAGAACTTGCCGCCTTCGATATCATGACTAAAAGTGGTCAGATTATCGTTGAAGCAGGTCGGCGGGTGACCCTGCGACACATCAAGCAATTGGAAAGTTCGGGTCTCAAGAGCTTGCAGGTGCCTCATGAGTATCTGGTCGGGAAGGTCTTGGCTCACGAACTGGTGGATCAGGGCAGTGGCGAGGTTCTAGCTATGGCCAATGATGAAATTACCGCAGATCTTCTGGATAAGGTATCTCAAGCCGGTATTAAGGAATTCAAGACCCTTTATACTAACGAAATTGATCGCGGCCCCTACATATCTTCGACTTTGCGTATCGATGGCACCAAAAGTCAACTGGAAGCGCAGGTGGAAATCTACCGCATGATGCGCCCTGGTGAGCCCCCCACTAAGGAGTCTGCCCAGAACCTGTTTAATAATCTGTTTTTTACTGAGGACCGTTATGATCTTTCTCCGGTAGGGCGGATGAAGTTCAATCGTCGCGTGGGGCGAGATGAGCTGACGGGCCCGGGGATACTGAGCAAGGACGATGTTCTGGCGGTAATGCACGTATTATTGAATATTCGCAATGGTAATGGGCTAGTCGATGATATCGATCATCTCGGCAATAGACGCGTTAGATGCGTGGGGGAAATGGCGGAGAACGTCTTTCGGATCGGTTTGGTGCGAGTAGAGCGGGCGGTCAAAGAGCGTCTGGCCCTAGCGGAATCCGAAGGTCTGATGCCTCAGGATTTGATCAACGCCAAACCGGTATCCGCCGCGGTCAGAGAGTTTTTCGGCTCTAGTCAGTTGTCACAGTTTATGGATCAGAACAATCCGCTATCCGAGGTGACCCACAAGCGGCGTATTTCCGCCCTCGGTCCCGGCGGTTTAACGCGAGAGCGTGCGGGCTTCGAGGTTCGCGATGTCCATCCGACCCACTATGGGCGTGTTTGTCCCATTGAGACCCCGGAAGGCCCAAATATCGGTCTCATTAACTCACTCGCCATATATGCGCGTACCAACGATTATGGTTTTTTAGAGACGCCATACCGTAAGGTGCTCGAAGGCAGGGTGACGGACGAAATCAATTATCTATCGGCTATAGAAGAAGGGCAATATGTCATCGCCCAGGCCAATGCTTCCCTGGATGGGCAAGGCAAGCTGGTGGATGAGCTGATCTCCTGCCGGCATTTGAACGAATTTATGCTCTCAAGACCGGATAAGGTGCAATACATGGATGTCTCTCCCAAGCAGATCGTCTCGGTGGCGGCGGCATTGATTCCGTTTCTTGAGCATGATGATGCCAACCGCGCCTTGATGGGTTCTAACATGCAACGTCAAGCGGTACCGACGCTAAGAGCGGAAAAGCCGTTGGTGGGTACCGGTATCGAGAAGGCCGTGGCCATCGATTCCGGGGCCGCGCTGGTAGCTAAACGCGGTGGGCTCGTGGATACGGTGGATGCGAGTCGGATCGTGGTTCGAGTTAGCGATGAGGAGGCTGAGGCAGGCGAGTCGGGTGTTGATATCTATTCGCTTACTAAATATACCCGTTCTAATCAGAATACCTGCATCAATCAGCGGCCTCTAGTGCGCCCGGGTGATGTGATAGAGCGTGGTGATGTGCTGGCGGATGGACCCTCCACGGATATGGGGGAGTTGGCCCTGGGCCAGAATCTACTGGTGGCCTTTATGCCTTGGAATGGCTACAACTTCGAGGACTCGATCCTGATTTCCGAACGGGTGGTCGAGGAAGATCGCTATACCACCATTCATATCGAGGAGCTCAGTTGCGTAGCGCGAGATACCAAGCTTGGAGCGGAAGAGATCACTGCCGACATTCCCAATGTGGGGGAGAGCTTACTGGCCAGACTGGATGAATCAGGGATCGTATATATCGGTGCTGAAGTTAAACCCACCGATATTCTGGTAGGTAAGGTTACGCCAAAAGGTGAAACTCAGCTGACCCCGGAAGAGAAATTGCTGCGCGCGATCTTTGGAGAGAAGGCTTCCGATGTGAAGGACACCTCATTACGGGTTCCTTCGGGAATGGAAGGTACGGTCATCGATGTGCGGGTTTTTACTAGAGATGGTGTGGAAAAAGACAAGCGTGCCTTGCAGATCGAGGAGATGGCGATCGAACAGGTTAGGAAGGATTTGAACGATCGTTTGCGTATCTATGAAGACGACGTTTTCGCGCGGGTTGAAAAGTTATTGCTGAACCGGGTAGCCGAGGGTGGGCCAAATGGTTTGAAGGCCGGTGCGAAAGTGACCAAATCCTATATGACCGAATTGGAGCGCAACCAGTGGTTTGAGATTCGGATGCGTATTGAAGAGGTCAATGAGCAGCTGGAAAAGCTTACCGAGCAACTGAAAAACCAGCGGGAAGCCTCTCGCACGCGATTACTCGAGCAGAAAGAGAAACTCACCGCGGGAGATGATCTTGCCCCCGGTGTACTGAAAATGGTCAAAGTCTATCTGGCGGTTAAGCGACGCATGCAACCCGGCGATAAGATGGCGGGTCGTCATGGAAATAAAGGGGTCGTTTCCAACATCGTCCCGGTGGAAGATATGCCGTATATGGAAGATGGGACCACGGTGGATGTGGTGCTGAATCCGCTGGGCGTGCCTTCTCGTATGAATGTTGGGCAGGTGCTGGAGACCCATCTCGGATGGGCGGCAAAGGGCCTTGGGATCAAAATCGGTCAGTTGCTGGATGAACATAAAAAACGGTCCGAAATCTGCGAGTTCTTCGACAAAATTTATAATAATATCGATGCGAAGAAAATCGACTTTTCAAAATTCAATGATGATGAAATTACTGCTCTGGCACAAAATCTTCGCGGGGGTGTCCCGATGGCGACCCCGGTATTTGATGGTGCTACCGAGGGAGAGATAAAGGAAATGCTGAGTCTGGCGGGCCTGCCGGAGAACGGTCAGACAACACTCTATGATGGGCGTAGCGGGGAGGCCTTTGATCGCTCTGTAACCGTGGGCTACATGCACGTATTAAAGTTGAACCACCTTGTGGATGATAAGATGCACGCCCGTTCCACGGGGCCTTATAGTCTGGTAACTCAGCAGCCCCTGGGCGGTAAGGCTCAGTTCGGTGGGCAGCGATTTGGTGAGATGGAGGTCTGGGCCCTGGAGGCCTATGGCGCCTCTTATACCTTGCAGGAGATGCTGACCGTGAAATCCGATGATGTTAATGGGCGCAACAAGATGTACAAGAATATCGTCGATTATGATCATCGCATGGAGGCAGGTATGCCGGAGTCGTTCAACGTGCTCATGAAGGAAATTCGTTCCCTGGGAATCAACATCGAACTTGACCAGGAGTGAGATGCCCAGAGCAAGTGCAGTCGTATTGTTGCGCACGGCGATGAACCGGCACCGGATATATACTCCACCCAAGCGCAAGTCGCAGGAGAGGTGATGAAAGATTTATTGAATCTGTTAAAACAGCAAGGACAGGTTGAAGAGTTTGATTCCATTCGAATCGGTTTGGCTTCGCCAGAGATGATTCGTTCCTGGTCTTATGGGGAAGTCAAAAAACCTGAAACAATCAATTATCGTACCTTTAAGCCGGAACGCGATGGATTGTTCTGTGCGAAGATATTCGGTCCGATAAAGGATTATGAATGCCTGTGCGGTAAATACAAGCGCCTCAAGCATCGTGGCGTCGTATGCGAGAAATGTGGTGTTGAGGTGACCCTAACGAAGGTGCGCAGGGAGCGTATGGGCCATGTCGATCTGGCCAGCCCGGTGGCGCACATCTGGTTTCTCAAATCGTTGCCCTCACGCATCGGTCTGTTGCTAGATGTCACGCTACGTGAAATCGAGCGAGTATTGTATTTCGAGGCCTATGTGGTCGTTGATCCAGGTATGACTGAACTCGAGCGCGGGCAACTGCTATCAGATGAAACCTATCTAGAGGCGATCGAGGAATATGGTGATGAGTTCGATGCCCGGATGGGGGCCGAGGCGGTCTATGAGTTACTCAAATCGGTCGATCTGAAGGCCGAGGCTGAGAGGTTGCGCAACGACTTGGCGGAAACTAAGTCGGAAACCAAGTTCAAACGTATCGCCAAACGCCTCAAACTGATGGAAGCGTTCATGGACTCGGGCAATCGGCCGGAATGGATGGTGCTTACCCAGCTACCGGTACTGCCACCCGACCTAAGGCCCTTGGTGCCGCTGGACGGCGGGCGTTTTGCTACCTCCGATTTGAATGATCTTTACCGGCGAGTGATCAACCGAAACAACCGCTTAAAACGTCTATTAGAGCTTAATGCCCCGGATATTATCGTGCGTAATGAAAAACGCATGCTGCAGGAGGCGGTAGACGCTTTACTGGACAATGGTCGCCGTGGGCGAGCCATCACCGGTACCAACAAGCGTCCGCTCAAGTCTTTAGCGGATATGATCAAAGGAAAGCAGGGACGGTTCCGGCAGAATCTGCTGGGTAAACGAGTAGATTACTCCGGGCGTTCGGTGATCGTGGTGGGCCCCACCTTAAAACTGCACCAATGCGGATTACCCAAGAAGATGGCACTGGAGCTGTTTAAGCCATTCATCTTCAGTAAACTGCATCTGCGTGGGTTGGCCACTACCGTCAAGGCGGCCAAGAAATTGGTCGAGAAAGAGGGCTCAGAGGTTTGGGACATTCTCGAACAGGTCATTCGGGAACACCCAATAATGCTTAATCGGGCCCCGACCTTGCATCGTTTGGGCATTCAGGCATTCGAGCCCATTTTAATAGAAGGCAAGGCCATTCAACTGCATCCCCTGGTGTGTACTGCCTTCAATGCCGATTTTGACGGCGATCAGATGGCCGTGCATGTACCCCTGTCCATCGAGGCGCAACTCGAGGGGCGGACCTTGATGATGTCAACTAACAATATACTCTCACCGGCCAATGGTGAGCCTATCATCGTGCCTTCCCAGGATATCGTTCTGGGGCTTTATTATATGACCCGTAAGCGGGTCGGGGCGAAAGGCGAGGGCATGGTATTTGCCGACATTGCAGAGGTTCATCGAGCCTACGAGACTCGTGCAGTGGAACTGCATGCCGATGTCCAGGTGCGGATTAGGGAGCAGATTGCCGATGACAAGGGCGAGCTTCAGGAAACCATCCGTAGAGTAAGGTGCACGGTAGGTCGGGCCTTGCTGTCGAAGCTCTTGCCGGCAGGTTTGTCGTTTGAGTTGGTAAACCAGGATCTAGACAAGCGGGCTATCTCTGGATTGATCAATGCCTGCTACCGGCAGGTGGGATTGAAGGAGACGGTTGTTTTTGCCGATCAGTTGATGTACACCGGATTTCACTATGCAACCAAGGCGAGTGTGTCTTTCGGCGTCGAGGATATGATCATTCCAGAAGAAAAGGAAAGCATCCTCAGCCGTGCGGAACAGGAAGTCAAGGAGATCGAGGATCAATATGCCTCGGGGCTGGTGACCAAGGGCGAACGGTATAATAAGGTAGTGGATATTTGGTCGCGTACCAACGATCAAGTGGCCAAGGCAATGATGGATAAACTCGGTAGTGAAGAGGTACAGGATGCCGAGGGTAAGCGCGTTCAGCAGGACTCTTTTAATTCTATTTTTATGATGGCTGATTCCGGAGCACGAGGCTCCGCCGCCCAGATCCGTCAACTCGCCGGGATGCGGGGCCTGATGGCCAAGCCGGATGGTTCCATCATCGAGGCTCCGATCACCGCAAATTTTCGCGAAGGTCTAAATGTATTGCAGTACTTCATTTCTACCCATGGGGCACGCAAGGGGCTGGCGGATACCGCATTAAAAACCGCCAACTCGGGCTATCTCACTCGCCGGCTGGTGGATGTGGCTCAGGACCTGGTGGTCACCATAGAGGACTGTGGGACCGATAATGGTCTTACCATGGTGCCCATAATCGAAGGCGGAGACGTGGTTGAGCCATTGCGTGAACGGGTGCTGGGACGGGTGGTTGCTGAAGATCTGGTACTGCCGGGTAAAAAGAGAAAAGCGATTTCCGCGGGCACCCTGCTCGATGAGCAGTGGGTCGATCGACTCGAGGAATTGGGAGTTGATGAGATCAGGGTTCGCTCGGCCATTACTTGTGAGTGCCGCTATGGCGTGTGCGCCACCTGTTATGGTCGAGATCTGGCGCGTGGGCATCGGGTTAATAAAGGCGAGGCGGTGGGGGTTATTGCCGCCCAGTCCATCGGTGAGCCGGGCACTCAGCTCACTATGCGTACCTTCCATATCGGTGGTGCGGCCAGTCGTGCCGCGGCCGCCAGCAATATCGTCATCAAATCAAGCGGTACTATTCGCCTGCATAACCTTAAATCGGTCAAGCATAAAAAAGGACACAATGTTGCGGTATCACGTTCAGGTGAGCTGAGCGTGATCGACCTCCATGGACGAGAGAAGGAACGTTATAAGATCCCCTATGGGGCGGTGATCTCTGTCGATGAGGGCGCTGGCGCCGAGGCCGGGCAGATGGTGGCCAACTGGGATCCTCACACTCATCCCATCGTCACGGAGGTCGCGGGTAAAATTAAGTTACTCGACTTTATCGAAGGTGTCACCGTAAGCAAGCAAATCGATGGGGTGACCGGGCTTAGCTCCACCGTAATCACCGATCCCAAGACACGTGGTTTGGCTGGAAAAGACCTGCGGCCCATGGTCAAGCTGGTGGATCAAGGGGATAAGGAACTCTTTCTGGTCGGTACCGACATTCCCGCTCAATATGCCTTGCCCCCCGGCGCAGTATTCAATCTCAAAAACGGGGCTGAGGTCAATGTGGGTGATGTCGTAGCAAGGATTCCGCAGGAGTCTTCCAAGACCCGCGATATCACGGGTGGTCTACCGCGTGTGGCTGATCTCTTTGAGGCCCGCAAGCCCAAGGAGTCGGCTATTCTGGCACTACAGACGGGGACCGTCGGGTTTGGTAAAGAGACCAAAGGCAAGCAGCGCTTGACCATCACCAATGAGCACGGCGAGACTGTTGAAGAACTTATTCCTAAGTGGCGCCATGTCAATGTATTTGAGGGTGAGCATGTTGAGAAGGGGGAGGTCGTCGCCGACGGTGAACTCAATCCACATGACATCTTGCGGTTATTGGGTGTTCGTGCCGTATCGGAGTATCTTATTCAGGAGATACAGGATGTGTATCGTTTGCAGGGTGTCAGGATCAACGATAAACACATTGAAGTCATCATCCGGCAAATGCTGCGCAAGGTCATTGCTACGAGTTCCGGCGATACTCGGTATCTACGGGGCGAGCAGTTAGAGCGTGCCAGGTTGTTGGATGAGAATGAACGTATGGAGCAGGAAGGAAAGCATCCTGCAGGGTATGAACGGGTGTTGTTGGGCATAACAAAGGCCTCCTTGGTGACCGAGTCGTTTATCTCCGCTGCCTCGTTTCAGGAGACCACCCGGGTACTCACTGAGGCCGCTGTGCGGGGAAGTCGGGATAAGCTTCGTGGTTTGAAGGAAAACGTCATTGTAGGCCGTCTCATTCCCGCTGGGACCGGTCAAGCCTACCACAGTGAACGACGAAAGAAGCGTGATGTGACAAAGTTGGAGATGGAGTTGCCGGTAGAAAAAGACGTATCAATAGAGGAGAATGCGGTGCCGGGGCAAGTGCAGGACACGGGGTCCCTTGCGAGTTGATGCTTATTTTACCCGGCGATCGCTTGACATGTGTTGGCGCACTCCCTAGAATTTCGCGTCCTCTTTAGCTGGCTGGTTTGGCTGGCTCGTCGTTTATTCATTAACGAGTAAGAAGACGTCGCTCGCCAGGCATTCCTTGATGGCCGCGATCGGAAACTTATTTAGATTTTACATGAGAAGATAGCTTGCATGGCTACGATTAACCAATTGGTACGCAAACCGCGTAAGCGTAAAATGGAAAAAAGTAATGTTCCGGCCTTGGAGGCCAGCCCGCAAAAGCGAGGGGTATGTACTCGTGTATATACTACGACGCCAAAGAAACCGAATTCGGCTTTGCGCAAAGTGGCGCGTGTTCGACTGACCAATAGTTATGAAGTTACCAGCTATATTGGTGGCGAAGGTCATAATCTGCAAGAGCACTCGGTAGTGCTCATTCGAGGTGGTCGGGTTAAGGATCTGCCGGGTGTTCGCTATCACACAGTGCGGGGCAGCCTAGATACGCAGGGCGTACAAAATCGCCGTCAAGGCCGCTCTAAATACGGCGCCAAGCGCCCCAAGACTTAAACCATCAACAAGATGGGCATCTAGCATATGTCAAGAAGAAAACAAGTTTCTAAATGGGAAATTCTCCCGGACCCTAAGTTCGGGGATGCTACTCTCGCAAAATTCATCAATACGGTGATGAAGTCCGGGAAGAAATCCATAGCGGAAGGTATCGTCTATGGTGCCTTGGATATGATCACCGAAAAAAAAGGTCGTGATGGCATGGAAATTTTCACCGAGGCGCTTGGTAAGGTACGTCCTCTAGTTGAAGTCAAATCCCGGCGGGTAGGTGGCGCTACCTATCAGGTGCCGGTAGAGGTTCGACAGGTGCGTCAGCTGGCGTTGGCGATGCGATGGATTGTAGAGTCTGCTCGTAAGCGTAGTGAAAAGACGATGGTAAACAGGCTCGCAGGTGAGTTGATGGATGCCGCTGACAGTAAAGGTTCGGCGGTAAGAAAACGCGAGGACACCCTGCGCATGGCGGAGGCTAACAAGGCCTTCGCACATTATCGATGGTAAAGTTAGAGGAACACCACAGTGCCGCGTAAAACACCCATAGAACGTTATCGAAATATTGGTATTATGGCACATATCGATGCGGGTAAGACGACCACTACCGAGCGAGTATTGTTCTATACCGGTATCTCACACAAGATCGGTGAGGTTCATGATGGTGCCGCCGTCATGGACTGGATGGAGCAGGAGCAAGAGCGAGGAATCACGATCACATCGGCCGCGACCACCTGCTTCTGGCAGGGCATGGATAAGCAGTTTCCTGAGCACCGCATCAATATTATCGATACCCCTGGGCATGTCGACTTCACTATTGAAGTCGAGCGCTCGCTACGGGTGCTGGATGGGGCCTGTGCGGTGTTTTGTGCTGTGGGCGGTGTTGAGCCCCAGTCGGAAACTGTGTGGCGGCAGGCCAATAAATACAAAGTGCCGCGGCTTGCTTTCGTGAACAAGATGGATCGGGCCGGGGCGGATTTTCTGCGAGTGGTCGATCAGATTAAAGATAGGCTAGGATCGACTCCGATACCCATGCAACTGCCCATCGGGGCAGAGGAAAACTTTGCCGGTGTTGTTGATCTTGTTCTCATGAAGGCGATTTACTGGAATGAGAGCGATCTAGGCGTTACCTATGAGGCCAAAGAAATTCAGGATGACATGAAAGCGCAGTGTGTTCATTGGCGCGAAATCATGGTGGAAGCCGCGGCCGAGGGTACCGATGAGCTAATGGATAAGTATCTGGAAGAGGGTGAGCTAGCCAACGAGGAGATCCTCAAGGGCTTGCGTGCCCGCACTCTGGGCAATGAAATGGTTCCGGTATTATGTGGTTCGGCGTTCAAGAATAAGGGTGTGCAGGCTATGTTGGATGCCATCATCCATTACATGCCATCGCCCATCGACGTGCCGCCGATCAGGGGGGTTCTGGATGATGCGCAGTCCTCAGAGGCTGCGCGGAAACCCTCCGATGATGAACCCTTTGCGTCACTGGCGTTTAAGATTGCCACTGACCCCTATGTGGGTACCTTGACATTTTTTAGAGTGTATTCCGGGGTGATGCATACCGGGGACACCGTCTACAACCCTGTCAAGGAGAAGAAGGAACGCATTGGCCGATTATTGCAGATGCATGCCAATTCGCGTGAAGACATCAAGGAGGTGCGAGCCGGAGATATTGCCGCTGCCGTTGGTCTCAAGGATATCACCACGGGTGAGACTTTGTGTGCATTGAAGGATGTTATTACCCTGGAGCGGATGGAATTCCCCGAGCCGGTGATTTCGGTCGCTGTAGAGCCAAAAACGAAGTCAGATCAGGAAAAGATGGGTATTGCCTTGCAAAAGCTGGCGTATGAGGACCCTTCTTTCCGGGTAAGTTCTGATGAGGAGTCCGGGCAGACGATTATCTCCGGCATGGGGGAGCTGCATCTGGACATCATCGTTGACCGGATGAGGCGTGAATTCAGTGTGGAGGCTAATATCGGTGCGCCGCAAGTGGCTTATCGTGAATCCATTCGCAAGCCGGTTGAGCAGGAGGGGAAATTTGTGCGTCAGACCGGTGGTCGTGGTCAATATGGCCATGTCTGGTTGCGAATCGAACCGAACGAATCGGGTAGTGGCTATGAATTCGTAAACAATATCGTTGGCGGCGTGGTGCCTCGGGAGTATATTTCCTCCGTAGATAAGGGCGTGCGTGAACAGATGGAAAACGGCGTCATTGCAGGTTATCCGGTAGTCGACGTCAAGGTGACTCTATATGATGGCTCTTACCATAATGTCGATTCCTCGGAAATGGCTTTCAAGGTGGCCGGTTCCATGGCCTTTAGAGAAGGGGCCCGCAAGGCCGATCCGGCATTGCTTGAACCAATCATGAAGGTTGAAGTAGTGACGCCCGAGGATTATATGGGTGATGTCATGGGCGATTTGAGTCGCCGTCGAGGGGTGGTGCAGGGTATGGAGGATGCCCCAGCCGGTAAGGTCATCCGCGCTCAAGTACCGTTGGCCGAAATGTTTGGTTATGCTACGGATCTGCGTTCGGCAACCCAGGGTAGGGCGACCTATTCTATGGAATTTAAAAAGTATGCTGAGACTCCGACCACCGTCGCCGAGGCGATAATCAAGAAGGTTTCTTAGAGTCAGCACCCAGTGGAAAAGATATTGAAAACCGGGAATTGATAACTCAACGAGAGGTTACAAAACCGTGTCGAAAGAGAAATTTGAGCGTACCAAGCCGCATATAAACGTAGGGACGATAGGCCATGTAGACCATGGTAAGACGACGTTGACGGCGGCGATGACGAAGGTGTTATCGCAGAAGTATGGAGGGGAATTCAAGGCATTTGACCAGATAGACAATGCGCCGGAA
>JAAEPA010000482.1 GCA_024222475.1 Gammaproteobacteria bacterium
CTACGCGGGTTTATTTCAGGACAAGCCAGGTTGTTTGAGGATGCTGGTGAAGCAATGTCAGCGCTCAAAGAGGGATCGATCAGAATGCAAGTTTTATCTTTACAATTGCAAATGAGTCGATAGGGTGTCAAATGAAGGTGTCACAAATGAAGGTGTCAGGCCTGCGTTATTGTATCAATGTATCCGTTGAGCCTATCTCGTAACTTATCCGAATACTTTGCTTTGACATCGATTTCCAATATGCCTACTGAATGTGGATGACTCGCGTTGAAAATAGATCGCCAAGGAACTTCCGGATGCGCTTCGGTAAATGATGCGGGTACTCGGCGAGCGGCTTCCCCAATAATTTCAACACCCCGCTCGATGGCGCGGATTAAAACCCGATCCTTTAAAAATGCCGCCAGGTCACGCCCACCCATCATGTCCAACACATCTTGCGCTGCTTGTAACATGTCCCAAAGATAAGCTGCGTCGCGCTCCTCAGGCTGCATAGAGTTCCTCCATGTCTCTCTCGATGGCCCGGCGACGGTAAGGGTTCTCAAGAATAGATCGGGTGACAAGATCCACCGGTCGGTTCTTGAACAAGGCTGACAGCGCAGTTCTTATTTCCACCAGCCCGCCCAAAGACGGCGCCTTACCGGGGATGAAATCAACCATGAGGTCAATATCACTACCCTCTCGTAACTCACCACGAGCCGCAGAACCGAACAGAATCAATTTCTGAATATGAAAGCGCTCCGCCAAGGCGCTCAATGCCTTTCGCGATATTGTCAAATCGCCTCCAATCTTAAGCGCGTCATTCATGTTCATAGTGGAGTTCTCCTGCGGACCTCCACCATTCAACTGTTCACTCAATAACCGTGCGGCTAACTGTTGCTCTCTAGCATAGCCGCCTCGTAATGCGTCGAACAGGGCCAGCATTTCATAGAGTGCAGGATCGTCCCTAGCGGCCAAAGGCAGATTCCCATACAGGGGCAATAATCCCGGCCCCCGCGCAATTCCATCGGGATGTGGCCATACCGGCGGCGGTTCGCTCGACGCCACCAGTTTTTCCTTGAGCGGCGAAACACCGTGGGCGGTCGGGAAACCGATAGTCGTTTCCCCACGCACGACGGGGTAGGCATAAGGCGCCCCATAAATCACAAACTGACACAGCAAGGTCAACACCGGCCTGAGCGAACCTTCAATTTCTGCCACCAACCGGGCTGCCATCAATCGCTGCACGGCGGCATGCGCCTCGAAGCGGGACAGGCGCATGACATCGCCCAAAGCGGCGTAGGGCAGCCAATGGCCTTTCAAAGTCACCAATTTCAAGGCAATCGCCAGATCCTGCGGCTTGAGCACCCATTGACGGCTCCCGGCCCGCTTCATGGCGACTGATTTCTGGGATGATTTGGTTCTATTCATATGCTATATGCATATAGCATATTTTGAGATTCGACGCTACCTGTTTCATTAATATCCTAGGAGGCTGTCCGAGAATAGAGAACCTACTGCGGAAAAGCCATTTTGGCCAGATTTCCCAATTAAATTCGTTAAATATGCCCAATATTCGCCTTATTTAATTGAAAAATCTGGATCAAAATAGCTTTCCCTCGCTACGGCCCCTGTTCTCGGACAGCCTCCTAGATCACTTTGCAATGATCTAGCTGAAAAAATCCCTCGCCCGGTCTAACTTGTAGTCCCACCTCCCCCACATCTCACCCTTGGGAGGGGGAAAATAGGCCTCGGCAAGGATCCATATCTCGTCATCAGAATAGCCCAATAGCCGGATATAGTTTAGCGCCTTGTTTATGGTCGCCCCAGTCGAGATCTTGTCATCTATAATCAGTGCCAGACCTTGTTTGGAAAAACCATCTTCGGCCAGCCCCCCGATTTCTCCTCTGATGTCGTAAAGCGGCGGGGTTTCCTTTTTTTCACCCAGGGAGTTGGTTAAAGGCCAAAAATGATAGAATGAAAATCGATTCTGCAACTGTTCCAGAAATCCCGGTGCGGTGATTTTCTGAATGGCACGGTAGGTCTTCATGCCTGACCTCATCACGACATAGGCATCTAAATACAGGTCTTTTTCTGCTAGCGGGTAAGAGAGTTTTATTTCCATATTGGGAATTGGTTAAAATGCGGGATTCTTCCTTTATAATTGTAAATGAGTCGGAAGCCCAGATACAGCGGATATATTTGATTCAACTCAACACATCTGCTATCAATTGATGCCAGAATAGTAAAATGGCGTATTCCATCTGTGGGTGGATGCACGGCACCTCCATCCACCTTTTACCCGCAGGAGCTATCCATGGACAAAGATTTAATCACTGACAAAGGCACCAAATCCTCCAAAGAAATCGCTGACTTTCTCCGGTCTGTCGCCGACAAGATCGATTCGGGCTCGATGAACCTGAGCCGTGGGAGTACTTCACTCGATCTGGAGTTCCCCGACCGCATGGGCTTCAGGTTCAAGGTCAAAGACGATATCAGCCGGTCGGGAACTCAACGTAAGGTACAAATCGGTTTTCGCTGGGACAAAGATAAAAAAGCAAAAGAAAAATCTGCGGACCTCATTATTAAATAACTCGAACCTCACTTATAGGAACACTATACCCACTCCAGGGATGGACCCTCAGTGTATTTGTGCGGCAAAATGATAGAGCTGATGTGTGGATACGCTGTATGACACTGGATAACAGTCCCAAAACCCCATCGTAGCAACGTCACCCTGCGCCATCCGCCTTCAATCGGCAACCGTGGCAAACCAATATTCCCCATCGCGCCTCTAGAATCGCGTAAATAAAGGGCACCTAAGCCAGTAGCATGCTGTTGTGCCTTGCCTTAATAGCAAATCAGACATACCCTACCAATAATCCAAACTCCCATTTCACTTTGTGTATTGGGGTAGTTCACAAGGAACAGGCTACAGATCTAACAAAAAAATGTTTGCTCGATTTTTCAAACTAAAATGGCAGCACCGAAATCAGGCCAAACGCATCGAGGCCGCGACCGAGCTGGCCCTGGACGACCCATCACTCACCACCCTAGCCACCCAGGACAAGGTCCCGGAAGTGCGAGCGGTAGCGGCCGCCAGACTGCGAGATATCGCAACCCTGCAAGCTATTGTGAGTTCGGAAAAGGATGATCGGGTATTGCAGCAGGCCTATTCGCGGTTACGTGACCTGCTCTGCGGTAGTGCTGAAGATGCCCCGCCTCTTACCAAGCGCCTGCAGGCCCTGGAAAAAAGCTGCTCCAATGAACTCATAGAACACATCGCCCACCACGGCAAGGAATCGGCCCTGCGCCAACAGGCCCTGTCCTTGATCACCAATCCTGCGCTGTTATCCGAGATCGCCATCGAGGATCCAGCAATCGATGTCCGGGTCTGTGCCGTGAAGCTTATAGACGACATTGCAACCTTAGAGCGGGTATTGAAGGCCTCTAGAAAAAGCGATAAACAGGTGATGCGCCTGGCTCGACAGAGTCTAGCGCAACTGCGTGCCCGGACGGAGAAGAATGAACGTGCCCTGGCGTTGGGTGTTGAACTCGAAGCGAGGTGTAAGGAGGGAGAGTTCGCCGCTCGCCGAAGCTTCCTGATTAAGGCCGAACGTGAATGGCCCGAACTCCGGGAGACGGTAGACGAGGAACGACGAGAGCGTCTAGAACACGCCCTTTCACGGTTACGAGAAATCTGCGATCAATACCGCAGCATCAAGAACGAGAAACAAAAGGCCTTCCAGATCCTGGAAGACATCATCCCTGAGCTGAAACTTGAGCAGGAATTCACCGATGAGCTACAAACCCGCACCCAGCAGACCTTGGCCGAGGCTGACCAGTATTGGAATACCACCGCTGCACTCGACCCGGCGGATGAGTACATCATTGCCAACCGCTACCGGCAAGCCAGCGGAATCGTCATAGAACATCAAAACCTCTTACACAATAACACCGAGGCGGCTCGGCGTATTAGGACATTCTTAGACGAACTCGAGGCGGGCGCCGAGGCAGCAAGGTTCGCCACCAATAAGGCCATTGCCAAATTTCGCAAGCGCTGGGACGGCCTGCCCAAACCACGATCTAAACCCCTGCATCAAGCCTTGTCCGCCAGGTTTGATCAACTACATGATCGTATCAAGCAGCAAAAATACCGGGCTGCCGAGACAGCCAAACAACTCGAACAAACGATTGACGAGTTGCTTGAACGATTACACAAGGCAGCAGACAGTGGTCAGCTCAACAGGGCCATCTCGCTACGCGATCAGATCCGCCACCAACTCGATAACGCCGCAGGCCTGGCAAAAGCCAAACGATCCAACTTAGAACAGGCCCTTAAAGATACTTTTCCCAGGATAAAAGAGCTGCAAGGCTGGCGCAACTGGGGGGCCTCCGGGGTACGTGAACGGCTGTGCGAACAAGCCGAAGATCTACTGAAAACCGAATCCACGCTGCATGAGCAGGCCCAACAGATACGCCAACTTCGTAAGACCTGGCAGCGACTGGATCGCCAGAGTGGACCGGCGGGCGAATCGATCTGGAACCGCTTCAACTCCGCCTGCAACAAGGCCTACGAACCCTGTCGCATCGCCTTCGATGAAGAGACTAAAAAACGAGATGAAAACCTGCATCAGAAGCAGGAAATCTGCCAGCAAATGGAAAATCTTTACCAACATACGGATTGGACGCAGATAGACTGGAAGGAACTGATCAGAGACTACAATAAACTACGTCAGGCCTGGCGCCGGATAGGCCCAGTCAGTAGAGCCAAAGGCCGGAACATATCAAAGCGCCTCAACAAGGTAACACGCAAATTTGAATCAAAACTCGAAACACGTCGTCAGGCCGGCCTGCAACTGCGCAAGGAGCTCATCGAGCGAATCAAGCGACTGTCAGAAACCGAGCTGGGCGAGGCCATAGCGCAGACCAAGCGAGCGCAAAGCGAATGGAACAAGGTCATCGTGCGTTCAAGCAGAAAGACGGAACAAGAACTGTGGAAGGCGTTTCGCGGCGCATGTGATCAGATCTTCGAGCGCCGAAATGTTAAGCAACAGGCAAAAAACCGGGCCCAGGA
>JAAEPA010000483.1 GCA_024222475.1 Gammaproteobacteria bacterium
AAACATTTATCCGGCGTTGGTCGCTGACCGGAACAATATTCCCTCTAGACCTAACCTCTGGATGTTCTCAATTGTAAAGTTGCTGTTGCCTGATTTACTGCAGTCAATAGTAACAATAGTTTTTGAGTCAAATTCAATAATTATGCTCTCACCCGGAGAAGATCCTATTATGGTGATGAACATTAGAAATTCCAGAAATGCATCTTGCTACATATTAATTTGTTCTTGAATTCACTTTTCTGGCTTTCATACCGAGATAAAAATATTTTTAAAGTATTTCTCTTTGTCCCGTTTCTATATTCGTAGCCGACGTGAATTACAATTGGCGCACCAATATCGATTTTTTCGCGCTGCTTTGCTGGCAGTTCGTCGTTTGAAAAAATGTACTCGTATTTGTCGCCGGCCGAATCTTGTATTGTTGCAACAAACTTTTCATCTTCAGAATCACTCACGTATCCGCGGAATGTTTCTCGTGCAAAGAATTTTCTCCGATAATCGGCATGAGTTTGTTGAGCTAAGTCCCCGCTCAGTGAGTAGATATTCTTAAGTTTTTCTCGAAGTTCACTATCTGAATCCGCATTCGTGTGTTCGTCGATTGTAACCGATTGTGCCACGTCATTTGGCATATTCCAGAATAGGTCTCCGAAGTAGCCACTCCATATAGTATTGTCTTTATTCGTAAGCTCATTGACACTGAAATTGGAGTCGTCCAATAAACGAGCCGGAAGTTCAGATTTTATATCGACAAATCTATTCACTTACGCCACCTTTTTTCATGAAATGTTCCACTATTTCTTCAAAAGTATTTTTGTATACAATCAATTTTTCACGTAAATTTTCAAAAAGTGTATTTCTGAATTTTTCGTCGTTCTTATTAGATTGATTTTTGTCTCCAAAATGATTGTTTATTTTAAAAAATATTCCTGTGCCCTTCATATCAGAAATATTTGAAGGTTGTATACTGAACACTTCATATATTTCAGGTTTCTTACTGTGGATTTTTTTCATCGAGATGTTTGACAAACCACTGTTCAATTCAGGATCTGCATTGTCGAAATCGGATGCCCAACTCCCCCACGGTTCAAGAGGGCAGAGCTCTCGTCCGATTTTGTTTCTAGTTTCGTGTGATACGAAATCAATGTGTTTTTCAAAATTGACCCCATAAGCCCACATCGGTGTATGGACCAAAACTTCGTTAAACATTTGTAGGGCTAGTGAGGCGATAAGTTCGATATCATGGGATGCTGATGTTATCATGAATCGATTTCGCTCAGTCGTAAAACGGATATCACTCATCATAAAGTCAGAAATTTCTCCGTGAATAAATTTGATTTCTGGCTTCTCACCATCATCCACGCTGAAGTCCAGATGTCTTAGTATCCAGTCGGGCGAGAAAATCGCCGGATTAAAATCTCCTAGTAAAACAACTGAGTTTGATTTAATCACATTCGGCTCCCATTTGCCGTTCAATTGGGTACGATTCCGATCCCAAACTAGCAATTATGTCATTACGATAGTCTGAAACTGCCTGAAATTACCAATTTGGGTTTTTAACGTAGCGGTGTCGATGCCCTTTTCCCGGCTATAATGGCGGGGTAGATGCGGGTCTGGTCCCAAATGACTTCAAGAGAATATGCCAGGCGGACGCATCTTCAATCAGACGAACGCCCAGTCCCACCGTCGATCAGACGATCCCTGCCGCCAGGACAAGAAGCACACCGCGTCCGTATCCGGCATTGTCAGCAGTAGCCGGAACAGACTGGCTCACGTTCAACTCCTGACGATCTGGACAGCGGTACGGCGGTCCGCAATATGGCATAGAGACAGACGGCGCGCCAGAACCGAAACGTCGGTTTTTCAAGGGAATGGAAAGACTGGTCCTATACCGCGGGGCCGGCGGAAGATTTCTGTTTTGACCTGCGAAACACGGCAACCAGCCGCTCCAGGCTTCACTTTATGCAGCGCCATCGGAACGCCCATGAAACCAGCAATTCGCTTCAACGATACACCGCGTTCAACCATTGCCGACGCTTCCGACAATTGCTCAGATGGTTTTGAACGAATGTCCACCGTGGAAAAATGATATTCCGATTTGCTGCAATATATGGCCAATGCCAAAGCGGGAAAGGTTTCAATAAGCTGGAGTGCGCGGTGACTTTTGGCCCCGGCGTGATAGATGCCCGCCCGGCATCCAAATCGAAACCGCCTAGCCTGTGTCACAGCCTCCGGCACAGCCGCTTCTTGAAGCACCTCCCGGATCAAATTGTTGATGATCTTCAGAGATGCCAACCGAAAGCCGTGGTAAATTTGGCGATTACGTGTTTGTTCGTCTTTGTCCGTTGACCAATATTTCGAGTGTTGCTGATCAGGGTTTGGCGGCCAGGATAATCCAGCACGATTTAACATCGCGTGGTGGATTGCCGCCCGAAGGCTTTCTTCCTGTGAATACATGAACATTCCATAACGAAAACCACCAGTGATCATCTGGTAAACGGTGGCCTTCTGCTGCTCATTTTCCAGTTTATCCGGCCTAAGCAGTATCTTTTTCTCGTCCGCGTTTGGAACATCGGCAGCCTTGGCAATTCCGATGCCATAAATACCTTTTTTTCGCGTAGCAATTCAACCGTGTGAACGATCTTTGCCGGTGTCTTCGCCATAACCTGCCAGCGTTCGACTGTGGGCTTTGTCAATCCGCTTTCTGCCCATGCTTTGATTTCCTGGACCTTCACTTGTTCGTTCATTTGCTCATGCCTCTGGTAAGAGTGATTACTTTGCCATACACAGGTGATACCCCCGTAAGGGGGGTGAAACGTTCCGGTCTGATACTGCTAGACCACACCGTAAAAATCCCTTTGAATGATCTTTTGGACACCTGATTGCGACAGCTCAAATTCACGGGCGATAACTCTTTGCGATTTGCCTACCTTGAACGCTTCAACAATCAGGAAATCACGGTCGGCATGTTTTGCCCGTCGTGCCACAAAGCTTTTTGCTTGCCGCCGTCTTTGCCGGTCGCTCACGGCCTCCGGTGAAAGATCGATGAATCTGCGCCGCGCCTTCCATATGCGCCGATACCGTTCAACAGAACGTGCGATGCCGGCCACTTCGCCTTGAGGCAACGGACCCTGCAAGTCATCAATGTCTTGGTTCAACACCATCGCAGCGGGCAGAACATCAAAGCCGATATTTTTTGGCGAACCTGCCCAACGCATACACGCATCGAACAGGGTGCAATTTCGCCCTATGCCAGTCGTTGCAATTTCAGGCTTTTTCCATCCGATCGGTATGACCTTGGCAAGCTGATTAAGTTCATACGGTTCATTGACACCCCAATGCGTGATGATCTCGCCACGATGCACCGGCAACGGGTTATGCGTCATCACACCAGTGTAGCCAGGATCAGCCTTCAGACGGTGCCGATAATACTCGTTTACATTGGCACCAAACAGTTGTGGCTTTGCCAGTGCCTTCGAACCGCGCAGGACGGGCCGCTTAAGAGCATAGACCGCGTGGCAATTCCCATTGGCAGCACGAACCGTTATCCAGTTCGGCCACGGCAATTCGCCGCTCGTAATCGTGTCGTGAAGTTCTTCAACGCTTTTGCGAGAATCGCAATCAAGGATAACCGCTGTCCATGCATTCGCGGACCGCAATTCAATCGACGGATACCGCCATGCAGATTTGGCTGGCTTGCGGGTTGCCGGTGCAAATGGACCGTTCCGCTTGCCAATGGAAACCAACGGGTATGTGTGCCCTTCGCAAAGTCCGTGCTGTCGAATTTCAGGCGGGACCGGATCAAACGCGAGGGTCATGTTCACCCCCGGTTTCAAGTTGCGTGTCGACACGTATAGGGGAAGGCGCCTTCGCATTTACCGGTAAGACCGCCGGCGAGCAGTTTGCTACTTGCTCTTGTGTGTACCGGTGCGCAAGTTGTGCGGCCTCGATTGCTTCAAGAGCACTCAGGCCGAAACGCTCTTTCAAGATCGGGATGAATGCGCCGTTGCGGCCGTCAGAATTTGCTGCGTACCATTCGGCGGCGTTGATGACCGGCCCGTCGACGGGCTGTTTGCGGGTAAACTCGTCGGCGCCGCCGGCTGCCGGTTTGTTCATGGCGCCGCCGGCGTCGTTGTTGGACTTATTCGGCTGCATCGGCTGAATACCTCGCAGCATCTGAAGCGAACGCGCCGAAGTAGTGCCGTTCAGCCTCGCAACGGACGGCTGCTGCATCGGCAACACAATTGTATTTCCCAAGGTGACGAATGCGGCCGCTAATGGTGATATGCGCCTCGAACTTGCCGCTCGCCTTGTCCGGGCAGACGCCGACCGCGCCGGTTGTGTTCCGCTTGCCAAGCCGCCGGTTGAAGGCGTTCTGCGAATAGGTTGCCTGTCTGAGATTGTCCCAGGCATTGTTCAGGCCATCGCCGTCACGATGGTCGACCAGGGCGCATGGCCAGCTGCCAGTCTGCATCAGCCAAATGACCCGGTGCGTTCGGTAGTTGACGCTATCGAGCATGATCTGACCATATCGGCCGCATACAGCGCCGGCACGTTTGCCTTTGCCTTGATCCCGGCCACCAACCCGCCATGTTAGCGCGCCGGTAGCGGGGTCATATTTGAGAAGTTGACGGGCACGGGCAGCAGTCAGGGGTAGGTCTTTTCTGATCATTCCTTGTGTCACAAAACACCCCCTTCCTCGATCCAGGACGGAAGCGCATCCAGGATGGTCTGGTTTTTGGGGCCTATTTCCGATAGGAGAGTATGCAGCCTCCGGATGAGCGATTTTTTTGACCGGTGGTAGCTCCGAGGCGTCCATTTGGCGGAGGTAGCAACTTTTTCGCTTCTGGTCTGAATGATCCATTGAATGCCATCGCGACAGCGAATGATCCGAACATGCGCGCCTTGCTGCATCACAACATTCGGATAGTTGTCACCCTGTTCGGCAATGGCGCGTCGGCCTTTGAAGTTTTGTATGTTCATCGCGCCTGACCTCCGATGTATGGGGGCAAACGTTTCGCCAGGTTTATCAGCTGAGCTTCTGAAAGGAGCCGTTCACCGCGCAGGTGAATGAGCAAGTCGTCCCGAAGCGTGGTCTTGTGAATTGACTGCCACTTGTTTTTTCCATCCTGGCGGCAGGCGAATTTTTCAACGCCGTACTTCAGGCTCAGGGTGTCGCGAACGACCCTATGGTCGCCCGTATTCAAGATGACTGCACGGTTTGGGAGCTGGCTGTATATTGCGTGGGCACCACGTTTACTCTTCATGGCCGCCTCCAATTTTCGCCAGCTCACAGATTTGGCGCGCGATATGCGCCGGCAGGCGATAGCGCCGGGCAATCAGTCTCACCGGATACGGAAGGTGTTGAATTAGCTTGGAGTGATTGGTATGTACCGGGTTGTAGAAGCCATCTGCTAACGCTTCGAAATTCCCGGTCTGCCGCTCTTTACCCAGCGGCGGGCCGTTTTCATATCTCATGGGGTGTCACGCTGGCATTGCCATGCGTCCTCGTATTTTCATTGGATGGGTTAAGCGGCTTTGGGATCGACGGTAGGCAGTTCAGAAACTGCCTCCTGGACTTCAGCGAGCAGGTACACCGTCCGGTGCCCAATCTTTCGCGGGGTAACCAAACCGGTATCGATCAACTGCCTGCGGAACGTCGCCTTATGGACGCCAACTGCTTTCGCGGCATCGTCGATGCCAATGGCAATAGCGCCGATGGCTGAAGACTGGTGTTGGGAAGTCATGCTTTACCTCGTTGCTGCATGGGTTTTGGTTGTTGCAGAACGAGTTATGGCTCAGCGCGCCCACCAAACGCACAGGACATATTCAACAAATTGTCAGTGAGTTATTTGCTCCGCGGATTTGCGGATAGAGCCCGTTTCATATGTCCCGCGAGTGCCTCTGAAGAATTTGGTAAGCGCAGTGCGGGGTTTTTGGGTAAAAGGCACAGCGCTTCAAACAGCATGTTCGGCAATGCCTTTGCCCTGCCATCGCTTGTTGTTCGCTCTGAGGGCAGATTGTGCTTGAGCGCCCAAGCGTGGGTTTCTCGCAGCATTTGCTCAAATGCACTGCCCACTACAAACGGATCCAACATCTCTACTTCCCTGCCGGTTCCTCTGGAACTGTTGGCATGGTCCATCGCAGATTCAAGCGCTCGTGAAAATTCCATCACCAACCGAGGGGTGAAAATTATGGAAACATCGTTTTGGTCCAACCAATCTGCAATTTCTGTTGGAATAGGCTCATTTGTTGCTAGTTCATCCACTTCGATCCCGTGGCTGCGGCTTTGAAGCGCCATTCCCAATCGATTATCAAATTCAGATTCCGCGTCAGCTGGTTGCTGTGGGTTTTTTGCGCAGGTTCCATTGAGGCCAAAACGTAAAAAGCCATCCAATCGGTTGGCCAATTTTTGTCCGACCTCTTTGACTGCGGTGATCGACGCGGCTTGGTATGCTGCAATTTCGAAATTTGCGTAGGTTTGCAAAATCTCTTCAAGTTCACTCTGTGCGGAAGTCGGAATATTTGCGCCGATCACTTTTGCAAGTTCGGACCACTGGCTAGACGTGAAAGTAACACTCGGTGTGAGTTTTCGACTTGTCGTCCAACCAAGCTTCTCGCTTCTCCTCGACATCAGACACTCAGCCTCACAACATTATCAGCTGCAGCACCTTGGCAATAATCAGCCCAAGCATTCATAAGCTGCCGGCGTTTTTTCAAAGCGGTCCCCCGGCGATATGCACCCTCAACACCGCCGACCTTGTGGGCCAGTGCTGCCTCCGCGACTTCCCTCGAAAAGGCAGTATTGTCCCCGGCCCAGTCCCTGAATGAGCTTCTGAAACCATGGGCAGTTGCGTCTTTGATTTTCATCCTTCGCAGAAGCATGGTCAGTGTCATGTTGCTCAATGGCCTGTTGGGCCTTTGGCCTGGAAACACGTAATTTGACACGCGGGTCTGATTCAGCTCGGTTAAGATATCAAGGCATCGTTCGGATAGCGGAACCCGGTGCTCGTCTCGTTGTTTCATGCGAGACTCCGGAATGGTCCAGAGCGCGTTGTCAAAATCGATCTCATCCCAAGTTGCGCCAAGGGCCTCTCCGGTTCTGCAAGCAGTCAGGATCAAGAATTCAAGAGCACGGGCGGTAAGTGCAGGCCGCGTTTTAAGCGCCTCCATGAATGACGGGATCTCTGCATAGGGCATTGCTGGCTGGTGGCGCACTTTGAAATCGCTGTGCGAGGGCATAATAACTTTGAGGTGTCCGCGCCACCGGGCGGGATTGTCGCCATCTCGAAAGCCACTGGCTCTGGCAAAGTCTAGCACTTCTTCAATGCGGCTACGGACTCTGGTCGCCGTGTGTGGGGTCTCCAGCCAGATAGGGTCTAGTACTTTGCGTACGTGCGTTGTGGAGATACCGACGACGGGCACAGACCGGATGGGCTCGCAGGTTTCCCACAATGTCCGTCGCCACTTGTAGCGGGCCTTATCGTTGGACCACCGCATTTCTTCTTTCGCAAAGAACTTATCGGCCACGTCACCGAAAGTCATGCCAGCGAGTTTGTCGCGCTCCACCTTCGGGTCAGTGCCGGCGGCTATGAGCCTGCGACACTCGTCAGCCTTCACCCTTGCTTCAGCCAATGAAATGGCGGGGTAGCCTCCGAGACCCATTTCACGGACTTTGCCACCCTTGGGAAAGGTGTGGCGGAAGATCCAACCCTTCGACCCGGAATCCGTGATGCGCAGGATCAGGCCTTGGCCATCATTCATGCGGCCTTTGGTCTTCCGATTTTTCACGGCTGTTGCCGTCAGTCGCTCTTTTGTGCGCGCCACCGCCGACCTCGTGTCTTTCAAAAAGTCTTTCAATTGTCTTGCAATATAATGACACGCGCTGCAACAGTCAGCAACGGATTATGGGTGATTACCCATTATTAACAGTGGCTTTTGAAACAAGCTGAAACATGCTGAAACAGTAGTACGGTGCCCCCCCAGGGCACCAGATACGAAAAGAACCGCGTATTATTTGCGAAACGGCAAAAGCAGCGACCAGCCGAGCTTGATCGGCGAATTGTCGCGATAATC
>JAAEPA010000484.1 GCA_024222475.1 Gammaproteobacteria bacterium
GCCAAAGCTGTTTTAAGATCAATACCGGGAATATCTTCGGGAATGTCATCCCACAACTCCACCGCCATCTTTTCAGGGGTAAAAGGAGGTGGGATCTCTCTTTGTGCGGGCTTGATCCATTTGATCAATGCTTTATAAAGCTCACGTTCATCAATGGGTTTAGCGATGAAATCGTTCATTCCGGTGGCAAGACACTCTTTTCTATGTTCTTCCATGGCATGGGCGGTCATGGCAATTATCGGGACTGACCCGGGATGAGGGAAAGTCTCTGGTGAGTCGACGGATTCAGCAACTTTATGTTTTGAACTTTGTGCCTTCCATTCGCGGATGCGGCGAGTGGCTTCGAGGCCGTCCATAACCGGCATTTCGATGTCCATAAGCACAGCATCGAAGAAGGGTTCGGTTCTATCGGCCACAGCCTTGAGACGATCCACTCCCTCCCGGCCGTTTCCAGCCACCTCGACCACCACCCCGACCTGCATGAGGATGGCGACGGCCACCTGCTGATTGATCTTATGATCCTCCACCAGAAGGATTCTGGCGCCTTGTATGCCTTCGATGCCAATGGTGTTTACGGGATGCGTTTCCAGCGGCATGCGTGAAACCATGGCC
>JAAEPA010000485.1 GCA_024222475.1 Gammaproteobacteria bacterium
GACATACAAATCGATATGGCCATCATTGTCATAGTCACCCCATACACTACCGGCGCTAAAACGATCGCCTCCTACTCCAGCCGCCTCGGTCACATCCGTGAACGTGCCGTCATCATTGTTCCGGTAGAGTGTGTTCGGCCCGTAATTAGTAATGTAGAGATCCAAATCGCCATCATTATCGTAATCACCCCAAGCGGCCCCGAGGCCAAAGCTGGGCTGGGCAAGCCCCGCGGTTTCAGTAATATCAATAAAATGACCTGCCCCCTCGTTTCTATAGAGAGCGCAACGCCCCACTGTCACCGCGTTATTGCCCAGGGGTGCTTTAATTGCACCCTGAAAATTAACAAAAAACAAATCCGGATCACCATCACCATCATAGTCGCCCCATGCCAATCCGGATCCCATATCTTCGGGCAGCAGGGATTGACGTGTCGCGGGGAAGTGCATAAAGTCGATGCCCGCTGAGACGCGTACATCTTCAAATCGAAAACTCACCATGTCGGCAGTGACGTCCCGAGTTAACACACTGGTTAAGCCTTTCACATTACCGTCGGCATTCTGAGCAGTAGGATTTTGCTGATTTGTCGTAATGTAGGCGACATACCCAATAAGGAGACAGCTAAGTAAACTCACCGAGCCCCAGAGCAACAGTAGACGCTGGCGTTTATTGAACAAAGGCATGGACTTCCGGGATGACTTGAATTGTCGTATTGACCCTGGTCATTTCAGTCAGCGGCGAGCGGATGTGCAATTCTTCACCATAGATACGATCTAAAAAATCTGGATTGGCTTTGCGATACCAGAGAATGGCGGATACGCTGAGTTGCCCTTGATCCCTGCTTGAAGGTGCTGCGAAGAGGAATGATTCGGTGCGCTGACCAGTCCCTTGTTTTTCCCCTTTTGCGGCAATGCCTGCACGAGCCATCGACGGACATTGGAAGCGAGCCTCAACGGTATCCGTCATGCCCGGATACAAGGTGCGCTTATAGCTTGCCCCAACCAAGTCCCAAAGGTTATGTCGATCGATCAGCTTTCCTTCGCGATCGAAACCATCCGCTCGATAGGACAAGGGTGTACTGTCTACCCGGCCTGTTTGGTCCAATCCGCCAACATGGTAAATAACCGAACCCTGGTTATCGACCACCTTTAATTCAACCCAGCTCTCCAACATATCGAGAGGACCCGTGGGGAAATCGTGACCTGTTTTATTATTGGTCAGCACGACCTGAAGACGAATGTCCTGACCCGGTGATATTTCTTGAGGTGCTAAGATTTTCATCCGCACGACAGGACCTCTGGTCCACTTCTGCGCGATCTCCGGGATTTCTATTTCGCCCCTGAGCCAGCGTTCCGTGAGGGCCACGTGTTCCACAGCGCCATCAATCTCATGAAACACGGGGATGAATTGATTGCCGGCCAAGGTTCGATGGCTGCGATGTTTACCATCGCCAATATGACGATTGTAGTCGGTCACATCACCGCGTGCCGGGTCCTTACTGGTGACCAAAGGCATATGGCATTCCCTACAGGAAACCGTCTTTTCCGGTTGCTCCTCATGATACCAGCGACTGTTTTTCCAGCTGTCATATTGGTTTTGTCCTTGAACCTTGCCGATATCGATATTGACCTCTTTATCGACATACTGTTTATGACAGGCGGCGCAAAACTCAGGCGTTTTATACAATGGCCGCGAA
>JAAEPA010000486.1 GCA_024222475.1 Gammaproteobacteria bacterium
CCGTCCAAAAGAGTGTCAAATGGATTTTACACCCCCCTCCTTTACATAAAAATCGCCTTTTTAAGTTCTTATTTTTGAGCTGGTTACGAAGCACCCCCCGACTTTGGTCCGGCACGGATCTTGCCCTTGGTAGCAGTGTGGCACACGGTAGCCACGATTTTCACATCAAAAGGGGAAGCAACCATGGAAAAAACCAACTCACAAACCTCGATCGTCGCCTTTTTGAAGATTCGCGGACAAGCCCCCCACCGTGGGCAAAAGAATAAAACAGGAGGAACAAGATGGCCCAATACGACTCGCCATGGAAGATAATGCTGGAAAAATATTTCGAGCATTTTACCGCATTCTTTTTCCCGAGGATCCATCAGGATATCGACTGGTCCAAAGGACATACTTTCTTGGACAAGGAATTGGAAGCGGTGGTTCACGATGCGGAGCTGGGCAAACGAGAAGCCGACAAGCTTGTCCGAGTCCATCACAAAAACGGCGCGGAAGGTATTATCTTCGTGCATGTGGAGGTTCAATGTCAGGACGAGGCCCATTTCGCAAAACGAATGTACGTCTATAATTACCGGCTCTACGACAGGTACGGAAGGAGGGTGGTGAGCCTGGCGGTACTGGGTGATGACCGTCCCCGATGGCGGCCCGACACTTATGGCTACAACATGTGGGGCTTCGAAATACGAATGAAATTTCCCATCGTCAAATTGCTCGATTTCCGGAAAGATTGGAAAAAGTTGGAAGAGAGCGAGAACCCGTTTGCCTTCGTGGTCATGGCGCACCTAAAGTCCAAGGAAACCCGGAACCGGCCTCAAGAGCGCCTGTTTTGGAAGTGGACCATTACTCGCGCCTTGTACCACAAGGATTATACTCGTGAAGAGGTGCTGAATTTGCTGCGTTTCTTGGATTGGATGGTTGACTTACCAAGTGAATTGGAGCAACAATTTATAGAAAGGGTCGAAACCTATAAAGGAGG
>JAAEPA010000487.1 GCA_024222475.1 Gammaproteobacteria bacterium
GACCAGTTCTTTGCCGGTGCCGCTTTCCCCAAGGATCAGTGCGGTCGCGTTGCTCATGGCGCTGCGCAGAATATTCCGGATCAACTCCCGCATAGCGGGCCCATGTCCTATCATTCCGCCGAGACGGAGTCTTTCGTTTACCTCTTCTTCCAGCAGGGCTTCTCTGGTCCGGTCCCGCAGGATGACCGCGCAGGATGCCGAGATATCCGGTTCCGGCAATAGAACGGCCCACATTTTCAGAAAGATCTGCGACCCGTCGGGACGGTTCAAGGCCAGGTCGTCGGTCAGCGCGGCCTGCTTCCGGGAGGACATCAGCGAGCAACTGTTTCTTGCTGAGCAGTTGCGTGCGCATTCGGCCCCCTGAAAGACGTTTGGGCACAGCCGTCCAACCACGTCATCTTCCATCTGGCCGATCATTTGAGTGGCTGCCATATTAATCGCGATGATCTGTCGGTCCTCATTCAGGAACAGCACCCCTTCTTCCAGACCATGGAGGAAAGGGCGCAGCGTCTTTATGAATTGCATTTGGTAAACCCTTGCATGAACAGTTAACTTCACTATTGGTTAACTGTTAAGTTAACGCAAATGATGGTGTCTATGCAATGCCTTATTTTAAATGTCTTTGTAAATCAAAACTATATAAGTTGGTCCCGTTCTTGCTAGGTAATGCGCAGACAATAGAATTGTTTGCTGCCGATACGAATTTTAACTATCAAGGAGAAATACACATGAACCTGTTTGAAACTACCTTCGGTTCCATCACTCTGACCTCTATTCTGGCTGCAATCACTGCGGCGGGCGTTATTTATGCTCCCATCCTGATCTGGTACACCATTACAATGGTGCCTTTCATATAATGGACTGGACAGTCTGGGGCGGATTTCTCCCTTGTGGTGCCTATTCCGACGAATTCGGCCACCCAGACCACTCCAAATCGGCCGGATTAACGGGTTATCTCCCCTACCCTATACCTAGGTATACCCTCGACTCTTTTAACGCCTATAAGCATCAGGATGCGGCCTCCTGGGCGGTACCGTAGCTACCCCGAGTAGAGTCATAATCGAGAGGCCGAATATTAGAAACGGCTCATGTGGCGGCTGGTGACAGCTTCGCTAGGTTTACGCCTATATCCTCTCTAGGGTCATTTGCGCGGCCATAATGGCCGCATAAACAGACTATCTCCCCTACCCTTTAGGTATCCCTTGACTCTTTTAACGCCTCAGGGCGTCAGAAAAACAGCCCCCTGGGTGCTGCTATCGATGAGTTCTGATCTTGTCAAGGACAATTAGCCAAGTGTGTGCGATTGAAGAAACCTTGGATATAGGCATATGAATGTTAATGTGGTGATATGGCCCAGTACCCTCATAGCTGTGCAAAATAGCCATAAGGTCTGACGGAGCGTGAGCTTTTTACTTGTCGGAAATAGGCCTATTTGTAACTTATCCCCATTTTCTGTGGATAACTATCGGGAAAAGAGGGTGACGCCCTATAAATATAGGGCGTTTTCTCTATTGTTCGAATTTTGAACTAGGTGGCTTACTTTCCCGACCGTCCCTTAGCGTGCAAATACAGGCTCGGACGGCTTGCAACGCATTAAGTTATCGGCATGGCCTACGCTCATGGCGTTTCTTACAAAACCCAATTTGGCAAGTTATTTACCTTTTAAGATCTCTGGAGAGATATCTTAGTGATATCATTTTAGTATCAAAATATTCCTTAGAAAGATGTCCACAAAAACCTCCTATTAACTACAGGATATATATAGGTAACTACAGGAGGGTCTATAACTTATTGAATACGAACTATTTTTTAGCCTTCACATCGACTGTTTATGCGTAAAACAAGGCTAAAACATCGACCGTTTATGCGTGAATAACTTTACTCACACACAGGGTTATCCACGCATTGGGATTTGTGGAATGTGTGCTTTGCTTGGCTTTAAAAGAAGTCCATGATCGCCCTCCTCTACCCTTGCCTCCGGATACACCACAAGCACCGACTGCAAATGCTTCAAGAGCGCACGCTTGAAATCGTACCGGCCTCGAAAGGTCATGGGGTATGTCGCACCGAACTGCGCCTGGAGTGATATCCACGGGATCTCTGTGCGCCGCTTGAGGTAGCTGTGTATAAGAAGCATAAACACCCTGTTCCCCAAAGTGGAGAAGTATCAAAGACACTGGAACGACGCCCGGTAGCGCCATGGAACACCGTTTGAACTGCGTAATCACGGCGAATTCCACTTTCTGTCGAGGTTTTTCCCAGGAGGAATACGGATTTCAGAGTAGCAAACAAATTGAGGCCTTGCCGCGACCGCAATGGCTGCAGTTTCTTGAGTTATGGAGGTATTGTACGGCGAATCAGTCGAACAGATTCCTTTGCGGTGGCGCCCGGCTTGGCGGCAACACCACCGGTTCAGCCAATGC
>JAAEPA010000488.1 GCA_024222475.1 Gammaproteobacteria bacterium
CATTATTATCGCAACCGTGTTCCGCTCTTATGCCCAGCCTTTTATCATCATGTTTACGGTGCCCTTCGGTATCATCGGCGCGGTTATTGGGCACTTGCTTTTAGGGTATAATCTGTCGATCATGAGCATATTCGGGATTGTGGCCCTTACAGGAGTGGTGGTGAACGATGGCATTGTACTTATCGAACGGGTCAATGAAAATATTGCCGAAGGTATGTTGTTTTTTGACGCAATCTTAAGCGGAGGTGCGCGGCGGTTCAGAGCCATCTTTCTTACTTCACTCAGTACGGTAGGTGGACTGACTCCGCTGATCATGGAAACCGATCTTCAGGCCAAGTTTCTCATTCCAATGGCCCTTTCCATGGCCGCAGGCGTTGCTTTTGCAACTGTCTTAACCCTGGTGCTGGTTCCCAGCCTGATGGCGTTGCTCAGCGATGCCCGTCTTCTGGTCCATCGACTGAAGTACGGCTTTTGGCCAAAACGGGTGGACGTGGAACCGGCAAGGGATCGGCATCTGGATCCCCTGGCAGATGAACCTGCACTGGAAACAAGACCTATAATTACTTAAAAGGGAATAGATCCAATGAAACGACATATCCATTTATTATTAATACCATATATAATCATAATACTATCAGCGAAGTGCCTTGCACAAGATATCCAGGATAATCAGACAGAATCGCTCGACTTGAATACAATCCGGGTTCTGGATCTGAAAACCGCAGGAAAGATTGCTCTTGCGGAAAACCCCTCCCTTGCAGCAGCCGAAGCCAGGGTTAGACAGGCAAAGCAGCGCGCCCTTCAAGCCCGTTCGGCATATTGGCCTCGGCTGGACGCTAAGGCTTCGGCTTCCCGGGTTTCGCTTTCGGATAATGACTATCAGACGAATCTGGCCAATGCCAGGCTGTTTGATTCCAACGCTACTATTGATGACCCGGAAGATTATTACAAGGGTGAACTCAC
>JAAEPA010000489.1 GCA_024222475.1 Gammaproteobacteria bacterium
CGCGCCTTGAATACGAACGATCATGCGGCGCCAGTTAGGGAAGTTATTTCATTCGCATTCCTTAGATTATCGAACGTTCGGTAGTAATAACCCTGTCAAAAAATGCCTCAAGCCGTTCCATGTGGCTATCATCGGAATAGTTTTCCCGGGCTGACACACGCCCCCCGGCCGCGAGTTCTTTTCTCAGCCCGGGGTCACGGTGGAGTGTGCGCAGGGTTGAGGCAAGATCACGGCTGTTACCCGATTCAAACATCAGACCCGTGACCCCATGGTCGATGATCTCGGGCACCCCGCCGGCGCGGCTGCCGATCACGACCACTCCCATGCTCATGGCCTCCACCAGCACCAGCCCGAAGGTCTCCTCAAAGGTAGGTAGGACGATCACATCGAAACAGGGCATGATCTTCATGGGATCCTTGATAAAATCCATGAAACGCAGCTGTTCACCCAGTCCGTTGCTTTGGACTTGACCCTCCAGACGCCCACGATATGCCGGGTCCATCCCATGACCCACGATCACAGCCTGAACCTCGACGCCCTCGGCATTCAGCATGCTCACGGCCTCGAGCAAAAGGTGCTGCCCCTTAGCATATTCTATACGGGAAAAACAACCGATGGTGAATCGCCCAGGATTCAGACCCATGCCACCCAAGAACGATTCGCGGTCGCCATCACCCTCAACAGGCGTAATCCCGTAGCGTAACAAATCGATATTGCTGGGGCGCATGGGGAGATACCGCTGCGCCTCCTTCAGTAGCTTGCCGGTGATCGCAGTAAACAGATCCAGCTGGCTGTAAAGCAGCCGATGATAAGGATCGCGCTTACTCTTGGTAATCTGCATCTGTCTGGAATAGATCAATTTTACCGGACGCCTGCACAAACGCTTCACTACCGTTACCAGCAGCAGGTCATATCCCCAATGCATGTGCATGATATCGATGCGCCTTGCTTCGATATAACGAGCTATCTTACTTGCCACAGAAAATAACTTGCGCAGCTTCGGGCGCTCGAATGGTTGATTCATCTCCCCGTTCAGGGCTTCGAAAAGGAAGGTTCCGGGGCGGGTAATGGAGTACACGACATGCCCACGCGAACGAAGCTGACCCGTGATATTGAGCATATAAAGCTCAAGACCGCCCTGCCCGTCCGACAGACAGAATTCCAAGATCCGATAGCCCGGATATTTCTTATTCATGCCCGACTACGGTGTCCGATAGGGTCTGGAGATAAGCTCATAGAGCTTGAGATATTTAACAACGGGATAGATCCCACAAAACAAAGACCATACGAACCCTGGAAACCCATTGAGAAAGTTGGCCTTGAGGAAATAGGTTTGAAAAAAGGTAATGGGAAATCTCACCACGATCAATACGCGGTTGGTCGATCTACCCTGGGTATGGAGTTGCCGTGCGGCCATGCTAGTATAACGATTAAATTTAGTAAAATATTGTTCGATATCCAAATAACTGTAATGCAGCATCATGCCCTGTAGACGTCGGGTTTTGCCCTGCGTCTTGACGGCTTCATGCACCAACACATCGGTGAAACCACCGGCACGGCGGTCGAACAGGCGCAAAAACCCGTGCTTGTTTTCGTTCCCATGCCGGAATACCCGGCCCATGAACACCAGAGTTCGAGGCAGATAGAAGCCCGTACAGTCGATATCCTCCCCATTGAATTTTCTGATAATCTCATCCCGCAGCTCGCCAGTGATCACTTCGTCCGCATCCACGGAGAGTATCCAATCATGCATCGCCTGATGCACGGCAAAGCGCTTCTGCTCACCAAACCCCGAGAATGCATGATATATCACGCGGCAGCCCCTTTGCTCACACAGCTCAACGGTGTTATCGGTGCTGCCCGAATCGACGACCACGATCTCGTCACACCATGCCAGAGACTCCAATGTTCGGACGATATTTATCTGCTCATTATAGGTGATAAGGACGGCACTGATTCTGGTATTATTCATAACCTTGAAAAGCAGTGGATGCACGGGAACCCTGAAGTAAAAAGGTCTTGGATATTTTAACCGCTGCCTCTTTGACATCTATACTCGCCATATCCATCTCCGCTGCATGCGGTGGTGGCGAGAACGACAGGCGACGTTCCGGCTGATTGAGTGTCTGCCACCTCAAGGCAGTGGCCGAGCGGCGCCGGGTGTAAAAACCGACTGTGGGCCGGTCCAAGGCCCCAGCAATATGCAACGGCCCGGTAGAGCCGCTGATAAACAGATCGGCGCAGGCGATGTGCCGGGCAAAATCAGCCAACCCTTGCACGGAGGCATAGATAACATGCGCTATGCCCTTGAGCCCCTTGGCGAGTTGCCGCACCCGATCCAGCTCGCCCGGCCCCGCGCTGAGCACGATACAAATCCCCCGATCCGAACTTAGCCCATGTATCAGTTGCCGGTATTGATCGAGACTCAAACCAGGTGCCGAACCACCGCTTCCCGGATGTAGAAATATCAAACCATGCTGATCTGGAATCTTGTTTGCTATTACGAAGGCCCTTCTCAACTCCTGAATATCCTTAGACTCAAACTCCAGGTAAGGAGGTGCCGTCAAGGTCTTGGCTCGCAACCCCAGTTGCTCGAGTGCAAAACACGCCAGTTCCGAATTGTATTCATGTTCCGGTTTCAACGACCGTGAACGCCTCTGCACCAGACGACGATTATAGAAAATCTGGGCAAATTTGGTGGCCGGGGCAACCCGGATAGGGATTCGAGCCAGCCATGCCCCCAGACCCACCCGGGTGGTGGAAAACAGAGTGACTAGCATATGGTAGTGCTGCTCGCGAAACATCGTGCGCAGCTCCGCTGCACTGCCCTGGGAACCGGGATCGACGATTACCCGATCCACCGAAGGGCAAAGATCGGCGATCTCGCGGGTATACTCCGGCACCAAAACATGGATCTCGTCTTCCGGCAAATGGGCCTTCAATAGTGCGAGCACAGGCCAGGCGAGCATAAAATCACCCAGCTTATCATTGCGCACCACTAGGATCTTGTTCACTTAGGAATCGAAATGTGGGGAGAAACAGTAAGGATAGCACGCCTTTAAGGCAGATGCGGATAGGATTCCTACCCCAGGGCGAACGCATCTAAATTTTCCTGTAACCAGCGATATAGGGAATTGTCACAAGAAAAGACCTAAGTAAACAGGCTCTTGCCGCCCACGTTGATCTTGTAGGTTCCGAGAAATGCCTTGAAGTTGGTAATCTCAATGGTCTGAATGCGCATGGTTATCACCTTGTTCCTCCCTGATTTCTCCATCTTTGAGGATAACAACCGAGGTTCCGGCTTTTCTGGCAATTTCCCTGGCCTTGTGAGCTGCCCGTTTCAAGGCGATCTCTGCATCGACGAAGTTAGGACAGCCCGCCTCGTTAGGCAGGAACTCACCGGCGAAAGTCGTTTCCACAGCCCCGTTAGGACCGGCGATGACAATGATCTCTTTATCTAGCGCGACAGTCATCGTTGCAAAGTATAAGTCCACTCTTCGAATTTGACCGGTATGAGTATCGGCTTAACGTAGGATGAACTATGATCCCGATTAGGACGATGCCGCTCTTGAAAGGAAGGTGAATGGTAGTATGGGGCTACTTGAATGATACGATACTCAATCCATTGCTGTGTGTCAGTTAGTGGGCCATGAATACGGCTGACCTCGCTAAAAGATGCCTGATCAGGCACCAGTTCATGATCACATCGTAGTGCTTACACGGGCATTGCGGCGACCAACAACATCACTAAGCAGGTTGCCCGCTCCATAAGGCTGGCACTCCTGTCATGGCGGCTACGTTCCGGCCTCATTGAGGCCTGGCTGCATCGACGATTTGACGCCATACACGACAGCACAGAATACGCACATTGGAAAATAGCATGAATACCGTTGCATACAAGTCGGTATATTGGTACGAGATCTCATCAAAGACAATGTCTATCCTTACCCGTTTCATTATCCTTTTTCTGACGGCATGCGTATTACTGTTCGGGTTGAATCTCTCTCAGGCGGAATCGGACACCGGCAAACGGAGGATTTTTATCGTCTCAAGTTACAACCGAGATTATCTCTGGTCCCAATCCACCCACGCCGGTGTCACAGCAGCCATGTTGCGTTATGGTTATATCGACAACGAAACGCAGCTACAGACCTTTACCGATAGTGACTACCTTGAGAGTTCCCGGGCGGTTGTGAAAAAGACCTGGATGGATACCAAGCGACATAGCTCCGTGACAGATATTGCAGCAGCCACCCTGCGGATCATGAATGAGATCGAGCAATTCCAGCCCGACCTCGTGCTGTTAGGTGACGACAATGCCACCAATTACATCGGTAATCAGCTGTTGGATACAGAAACCCCTGTAGTTTTTTGGGGTATCAATAGTCTGCCGCTCAAGTATGGCCTGGTGGACAGCATGGATCGGCCAGGACATAACATTACCGGCGTTTGGCAATCTGGTTTTTACAAGGAAAGTCTGGACCTGCTGCACACGCTGGCCCCCAAAGCACGCACATTCGCCATCCTCGCTTGTAATTCGGCCACTGCAAAACCCAAAGTAAAACAGATAGCAGCACTGGGCCGGCAGGGAGAGCTGCCCCTGAAACTGATCGCGACCGTGCAAACGAATTCCTACGAGGAATTCCAGTATCGAGTGCTGGC
>JAAEPA010000490.1 GCA_024222475.1 Gammaproteobacteria bacterium
GTCGGGGAGTTGGCCGTTTTAGATCCTGAACCACGGGTGGCTTCGGTCACGGCCATAGAAGAGACCCAACTCTTTCGCATTGATAGAGATGCCTTTAGTGAGTTGATAGCCGACCGGCCAGAAATTGCCCAGGGCGTCATTCAGGCACTCTGTCAGCGGGTGCGGATGACCACAGCAGGTAATTAGTTGAGAATGAATACTATAATACTACAACAACCTGATATGGGGTCGAGCCCATTTATGGAGCGTTAATCGTCTATTTTCCAGATGCTGGGCGACGGTATTGTCAACTTAACAATATCCAAGCCGCACAACTGATCGACGGTTTCATGCATTTGCTATCAGGCCATAATTTGGGCGCATGTCACCTGTTGCCATTCACAAAATACCCTCGAGCGAAACTCGCGGTCATGAGCTCGATCTCGCCGCCCATCTTGCCGATGTGCGTGGCGCTTCGTACCAGGACGTGGAACGGGTTTCGCTTGAGCGCCAGATCGTGAACCCGGTCATCGCGTGACTCGTACACGTAGGTGTGCCCCGCAGCGCTCACCAGACGCGCGCCGACGTCCAGCCCCGCCCGGACCAGCAGCCCTTTCATGTGGTAGTACCAGCCGACGACGATGTGCTGGCCGTGATCGATGATCCGACCCTCGGCGTCGCGCCACGAGCTGGCCTTGCCGCCGAAATGATGGCCCAGAGTGGCCAGGCGGGCGCGAAAGCGCCGTGAGCCTCCTTTTTCCAGAACGCGTGCAGCTTGCCGCGAGACCGGCTGGTCCGCCGCCGACGACAAGTACACGCGTTCGGGAGGGGCATTACGCCCTGTATCCCAGTCTTTCCAAACTAGCGATGTACCGCCGCAGGTTCTCTCTGGCCCGGCTTTCCAGACGGCTTTGAAAGTGCGTTGTGTAATAGATGTCCCTTCTGTTAAGCAGGAAGGAGAGGAATACCGCTTTGGCTGCGTAATAATCCGCATCAGTACACCCCTGTTGCTCGTTCCGTAGTGCCTCTCCATCGGCAATGAATTCTGCCCACGGTGCGCCCAGGCTCGCTAGATCGATGTCGGAAATAATTCGCGCGTCACTACTTTCCGGTTCACTCTGGTGTCGCGTGGCAAGGATCAGATCGCCCACCTTGTCGACAAACTCCGCAGAGAAGACGTCTTCCGCCAGTTGCGCGAAAAATTCGGTACTCCGCTCTTCGTTGTCCAAAGTATCGGGATCGTTGATTATATCGTGAAACCAGATGGCCATCTCCACGGCATCCTTGTCCTGCACGACGTATCGCGCGGCATCGAACGCTTCAAGGCAATGCTCGAGGTGTCGCAGCGTGTGATAGTGACGATGAGGTTCGGAATATCGCCGGACCAGATCCTGCCAGACATTCTTCGGAGCTGTTTTCGTCCCCGGTTGGGCACACCGCCCCCAGGTTTTTTGGAACCGCGATTCCAGACTGGTATTCGACGACGTTGGTGTGAACTTGTCCATCCGGGCTCCGGCTCTCAGTCGGTTGAATCTAGGCAGCGCGATATCACGTCGCCACCGCATGGGGAAGCGCTGAAAACCCATCCGTGGGATTTTTCACCGACGCAATCCGAAAAATGCGATTTCCGGATTGCTTTATTTTCAACAGCTTAATTAATAACTTCTCATTATCCTCAGGTAGCCGCCCGATGGATCAGCTCGGATAGACGGGGAATCTGTGCTGCTCCAGATATTCGATCCTGGAGATAGTGCCAGAAGGATATGCCGTGTTTGCGACAGGTTTTCTTCAGACTTGAGGGTATTACGAACATTCGTACGTAAATAAAAATCCACATTCTTAGAATGTGGTTTTGAGTTCACCCTAGAAGGGTGTTAAACGAGCCTTGGAAGAAGGCTCGTCCTGTTGCCACCGTTACTTTGTCAAGTCATTCAAATGTTCAGCACTAGATTCCTTTCTTTGTCCTCCAGATATTATACATACTTGCGTATCATTTGCGCATCCACCCCCACCGTGTCCACGCAATAGCCCTTGGCCCAGAAGTGATTACCCCAATACGGTTTCTCCTTGAGATACGGATATTTCCTGAATACCTGTAACGCTGTTTACCCCTTCGTCGTTCCCATCAATTGAGATATCGATATTTTCGGTGGAACTTTCACAATCAGATGGACATGATCCGGTTGAACACTCATTTCAAGTACCTCACATCCTAAACGCCCGCAGTAAACCCGAATGCTGTTGCTTACTTCAAACCCTACCTTACCTTTTAATACCCTGTAACGATACTTGGGTACCCACACAATATGATATTTGCAATGCCAGATTGCATGCGATAATTAACTAAATTTGCTCATGTGTATTCCCCTAACTACGTTGTGGCGACAACATCTGTTAGGAGACCATGAGCAGGTTCTTTAGGCTATAGCCTAAAGAACCTCCCCGCCTCACGCCGCTCGCCCTGGCGGTCAAACACCTGCGGCATCCCCGTCAGTAACTGACGCTTCCAGTCGTTGATCTGGCTGGTATGAACACCAAACTCCGAAGCGATTTCATTGACTGTCTTCTGCCCCTTGATCGCCTCTAACGCTACCTTCGCCTTAAATTCTTTCGTGTATCGCTTGCGCTTCATAGTTACCCCTTATGAGTCAATGATTCTATTTTAAACCACTGTCTCAATTCCGGGGTCCACTATAAAACGCGGTCAGATTGACTTATACTATTTCGATGAATCCGGTTTCACCTTAGAATCTTGCGTTCCCTACGCTTGGCAAACGATCGGCGAAACCATTGAAATCCCCAACTCAAAAAGTAAACGCCTAAATGTTTTGGGCTTTGTCAATCGAGATTGCCAATTTGACTCTATTGTTGTTGAAGGCTCTGTTAGTTCTGCTGTCGTTGTGGCTTGTATTGATCAGTTTGCTGAAACACTCCA
>JAAEPA010000491.1 GCA_024222475.1 Gammaproteobacteria bacterium
ATGATCGACGACCAAGGAAACTTGATTGTGGCTATCGTCAAAGGCGAAGATCGGGCCAGCACTTCACGAGTAGCTAAGGCTTTGGGTATCACTCGACCTAGGGTTGCAGAACCCGAAGAAATCCTGCAAAAAACCGGCTATCCTTGTGGCGGTACACCGTCTTTTGGATATCCGGCGATTTTTCTGATCGATCCACGAGTGATCACGGATTTTCACGGGGAAAAAGCTCCCCTAATGGAAACCTAGCGAGTCAAGAATAACTTGAGCCGGAGAAGTGTAAGGACCGGTTGTGCAGCCATGAGATGGGAGTGTTGTTGAAGCGCTCCATAGCAGAGAGAATGGCCGGTAAGTTTCGTTTTTTTCTCATGGTGACGGCGATTGAAGAAGGGGTCATCTCAACCTCGCCACTGTTGTGCAAGAATTTCTCAAACAGAGAGACAGCCGTGTTGTGCGTATAGCCAGGGAGGTCGGCGGCAAAGAGCCGATACAGATTGTGGGCTAGAATGCTCATGGTAAGGTCAAAATCCACTTTAATCACCATGGAAGAGGAGACGCGGTTAAGGTGAAAGAAGTGAATTTGCTCAGCGATATCCTGTTCGACAAGCCATCGTCGCGCATATTGGTGAACGACGCGCGCTAAAGCGATATTGAAATCGTTGGTGATGATGAGAGCCGGTTTCATTTTGCCAGGCCCGGAGAGGGCTATTTGGCGAATGTTCTTACCGTAGCCCTTGAGGAAAACGGTTTGGTCGTGGACCTTGATTCGACGTGTTTTGCCATGAGCCGTCGGGACCCGAATGGTTTTCCATTCGCTGCTGGGCAACGCCGCTAACTGGTC
>JAAEPA010000492.1 GCA_024222475.1 Gammaproteobacteria bacterium
AAAATACTCTCTTATGATGGTTCAGCTAAGGTGCCAAGGTGTATCAAAGGCAAACGCGCTTGTCCTCCAGAGGATTGTGGCGGCATCTGGGGTTATCAGGGTTTTCTAGAGGCAATTCAAGATCCTTCGCATTCGGAGCATGAAGAAATGCTCGAATGGGTAGGCGGTGAGTTCGATCCCGAATACTTTGACATGAAAGAAATGAATAGGATCTTGGCTAGCTATTATAGCTGACAGCAGACTCGATTCGGGGCATTAATGGCGTGTTACCGTTATAGCCAGGCGGGTTTGCAGACAGTTCTCGCATTGTTGCATCGGTCAAATGGGCTGATGCCTCGATGGTGGCATGTTTGCAATGGGAGAATTGTCCCGGAGGGCGCGGTACAGATTTTGAATCAGCAAGTGCCATGTTGATCAATCCTTGGGAACATCAGTAAAAATGGCGTAAATCGGGGTTAAGATGTGCGCCCCTTTATCCTCCGGCCTGACGAGCCGTTTCCAGGAACGAGGTAAGGTAATCGGTATCGGCATCACGATGTCGAATGCCGAGGAAGATCTTTTTCGCGATACCTTTTTTCCCTAATTTAACGGCTTGTATTGGCAGCTTGGTGGCGTACTCCTCCACTAGCCATCGAGGTAGAGCCGCCACCCCTCGCCCTGCGGCGACCATTTGCAAGAGGATATCCGTGGTTTCGATGGTTTTACGTTTCTTCGGGCGGCAGTTCGCGGGCAGTAGAAACAGGCTGTAAACGTCAAGCCGCTCCGTTTCGATGGGGTAGGTGATCAGTGTTTGTTCCGCAACTTGCTCAGGCTCGACATACGAAAGATCAGCCAGTACATGTCCTTTCCTGACCACCAGTACCTGTTCGTAATCGAATACCGGAACAAATATCAGATCGGGTTTATTCAGAGGGTCAGGGGTCACCAGCACATCGATATCGTGACTGAATAGCGCACCGATGCCACCAAACTGGAACTGCTGCTTTACATCCACATCAACATCGGGCCATTGCCGAAGGTACGGCGCCACAATATTGAGCAGCCATTCATAGCATGGGTGGCATTCGATACCGATTCGCAATACCCCACGCTGCCCGCTCGCGATCTGTTCAATCACCTCTTCGGCGTGTTTCAGCTGCGGTAACAAACGATTGGCCAGCGACAACAGATAGTTTCCCGCCTGGGTGAACTGCAGATTGCGCCCCTCCTTGATCCATACCTCGGTGCCGATCTGTTGCACCAGCTTGTTGATGGCATGACTCAGTGCAGATTGGGTAAGACACAGGGCCTGCGCCGCTCCCGTCAGCGAACCTTGACGTTCAATTTCGCGAAGGATAGTTAAGTGGTTGCGCTCTATCATCGAGTTAATATATGAATAATATTCATTAAATAATGAGATATTACCATTATTATTCATGCGGTACGATCGCTAACATGCCCCTATCGAAATAGAGGCGTCAACTTATGGTCACAGCACACAACTTGGGGTTTCCCCGTATCGGCACCAAGCGCGAACTGAAATTCGGTCTGGAGTTATTTTGGAAGGGGCAATCCACTGAACACGCATTAACAAAACTGGGTGCGGACTTGCGTCAACGCCACTGGCAGCGTCAGTCTGATCTGGATTTCGTGCCGGTCGGCGACTTTTCTTTCTACGACCAGGTGCTTGACATGAGCTTCACCCTGGGCAATATCCCATTGCGAGTCGGCAATCTGTCCGGTACGGAATTGGATAGCTACTTCCGCCTTGCCCGCGGTCGTTCCGCAGGCGATACCGTCGGCAACGGTGTAACAGCGGGTGAGATGACTAAATGGTTCGACACCAATTACCACTACATCGTCCCTGAGTTCACGGCCACCACCGAATTCTCACTCAATCCGGCACGCTTACTGGACCAGCTTGATGAAGCCCGACAGCAGGGTATCAATGCCAAGCCGGTTATCATCGGTCCGCTGACCTACCTGTGGCTGGGCAAGTCAAAAGACGGATCAAACCGCCTTGATTTGCTAACGCGATTACTGCCGGTGTATGTTGAACTGCTAAACAAGCTGGCCGATCAAGGCGTGGAATGGGTGCAAATCGACGAGCCCATTTTGGTCGCGGAACTGAATGCCGACTGGCGACGCGCTTTCAACCTCGCTTACCACCAACTCAATAGCGGCAACGTCAAGCTCTTGCTGGCCACCTACTTCGGCCAGCTGCAGGAAAACCTGCAGCTGGCCTGTAAGCTACCGGTAAGCGGCATCCACCTCGATGGGATCAATGCGCGCGCTGAAGTCAACCAATTGATCGACTGGCTTGCGTCGTACAAGGTGCTGTCACTGGGCGTTATCAATGGCCGCAACATTTGGAAAGCCGATCTCAATGCAACATTGGATTGGCTTTTTCCCATCCACGCCAAACTGCAGGATCGCCTGTGGCTTGCGCCCTCTTGTTCACTGCTGCATGTACCGGTGGACTTAGAGCGTGAAGAGACGCTGGATGTCGAGATCAAGTCCTGGCTCGCATTCGCCCGGCAAAAACTGGGAGAACTAACGGTTCTTACCCAGGCCTTGAACGAGGGCCGAGACGCCGTCGCGGATGAATTGGCGGCTAACGCAAGCGCCCTGCAAAGTCGTCGAGAATCAATTTGCGTAAACAACCCAATGGTTAAAGCGGCTGTCGCCAACATCACCGCGGAATTCGGCGAACGCCACAGCCGCTATGTGGCACGTGCCGAACAGCAGGCCAGCCGGCTTAAGCTACCCAGGTATCCGACAACCACCATTGGCTCGTTCCCGCAAACCACCGAGATACGGCAGGCCAGACTCAGATTCCGTACCGGCGAACTGGATGCAACTCACTATGTCACGCTGATGCGTACAGAGATCGAGCGTGCTGTGCGCGAGCAGGAGGCTCTAGGGCTGGACGTGCTGGTACATGGCGAGGCCGAACGCAATGACATGGTGGAATACTTCGGTGAACAGCTCGAAGGTTATGCCTTCAGCCGGTTCGGGTGGGTGCAATCCTACGGCTCGCGTTGTGTCAAACCGCCCATTTTATTCGGCGATATCAGCCGGCCAAAAGCAATGACGGTGGAGTGGATAAAATATGCGCAGTCGCTCACCGACAAACCGATGAAGGGCATGTTGACTGGCCCGGTAACACTTTTGAACTGGTCCTTCGTGCGTGATGACCAGCCGCGCTCCACCACCTGCTACCAGTTGGCGCTGGCAGTCCGAGACGAAGTGTTGGATCTCGAAAGGGCCGGTGTGAATATCATCCAGATCGATGAGGCGGCATTGCGTGAAGGCTTGCCATTGCGAAAATCACAATGGCAAGCGTACCTGAATTGGGCGGTGGAGTCGTTCCGTATCACCGCCAATGGTGTCAACGATGGGACCCAGATCCACACCCATATGTGTTATTCGGAATTCAACGACATCATCGAATCCATTGCCGATATGGACGCCGATGTCATCACTATCGAGACCTCGCGCTCCGATATGGAATTGCTTGATGTGTTCAATAACTTCAAGTATCCAAACGCAATCGGCCCTGGTGTCTACGACATCCACTCGCCGAATATTCCGAGTAAGGAGCAGGTCGTGCAGTTGATGCGCAAAGCGGCACAGCGAATCCCGGCTCAACGCCTGTGGGTAAATCCTGACTGTGGTTTGAAAACCCGTGACTGGGAAGAGGTGATCCCGGCACTGAGCAATATGGTTAAAGCGGCAAAAATTCTGCGTCAGGCTGGCTAGTTGTGTCAGCAGGCAGGGCTTCGTGTTCTAGCTGTCCCCAGTGGCGCCCTCAGCTAATGCTGAACGGATTAATGACCTGCACAGATCCGTATTGCTGCAGGTGATTTAAATCTTCACTAAACACGGTATTGGTTCCCATTATTTGGGCAGCGGAAATGATGGCGCCGTCCCAATAGGAAATTCGGTAACGCTCGCTTGTTTCGACTGCAATCTTTACCAATGCGGCATCTATGGCAAGGCAGGGAAATGCGTTGAACTGTTCAATCCATTCCAGGGCCTTTTCCGGAGACAGGGGAATCTCAATCTTTCTAACTACCGTAACGTAGAATTCCTGGAGAACTTGCGCCGATGTTCCAAAGTCCTCCGCAAGCAACTTCAGGGCGCGTTCACGCTTTACAGTCTCTTCTTTGCTTCCGCTAACGGCATATACTAGGACGTTAGTGTCCAGAAATGAGTCAGCAGTCATGCAGTTCATCCCGTTTCCAGGATATTTTGCCGATACGGGCGGTGGACTCCTTGCTCAGTTTGTGAATTCGCATTCGGGCCTTGCGGGCGCGATCTTCGCGCTGTGCAATCTGATTGAGATGTTCCCTTACGAGGGCATTAACCGATGAATTGTGCTCGGCCGCGTAGCGGCGCACTGTGGAAAGCACAGCTTCGTCAACACTTAAGGTGATATTTTTCATATAACGCAGTTTATGTGTAACTGTGTAATGAGTCAATCATTGAATCATTTGTAAAGTGCTCTTGACTGGATTCTGATTTGTCGGCCGGGATGACGGAAAATTGGTTTAATCCAGATGCGTTTCGAGCAAAAAGCACTGATCAAGCCGGACCGGGGATGCCATTCATTTTCGGCTACTCGTTGATGAATTCGACGGCAAGGTCCACCAGGTCTTCGGCATAGAGGTCTCGGAAGAAGTGGTCGGCACCGTCTATCACTTCCAGTTCTATAGTGCCCATCTCCGCCATAGCGGCCAGTTTCTTGTCTAGTCCCTTCACTAGCCGATCTTCCGTGGCGGCAAATACCAGCACCGGTTTGTTAATCTTTGGCAGCAGGTAAGGGGTGTCCTTGCGGGGATCTGGTGCGTAGTAGGAAATGAAGGCCTCTGCACTGGCGGCGGTTTCCGGGCAGTAGATGAAGTCTATATGCCGCATCAAGGACTTCGGCTTGCCGGCGGCTATCAGTGTTTTCGCTTTTTTCAATACCGGACCCAATGGTTTCCCGTAGCTTCCACGATATCCTTTAGCGGCATATTCCGGACTCCAGGTCTGGGGGGCGATCAGAATTACCTTTTTAATTACTGGTTCATCACGCTCGGCCGCGAACCAGGCGGTCTGATTTCCTCCACGGGAGTGGCCTGCCAATATTATCTGTTGCGCCCCCTGTCTCTTCAGCCAACCCAACCAGGCGCCAATCTCCTGCACGGCGTCTTCATTATTATGGGTGTGGGGGGTGGCGCAATCATAGGGGCCATGGCGATCATCCAAACCGAGGCTGAGGTTGATCGCAAGCGTGCTGATAGCGTTTTCCAGAAAAAGCCCCTGCAGTGTGGTGATGATCTCGCTCTTATTGTGGGAGAGGCTGCCATGGGTGATCAGCATCACTGGTCCCGCCGGCCAGTTTTCGGCCCGCTCCAGGTTGGCGTTAAGAGCAAGGCCTGCGTGGGACAGTTTTATTTCTTCCGCCTGGGTCTGTGCCTGGACCAGGAACAGAATGGCAGTCAGGATAATCCATCGTTTCATAGGGTTGTCTCCTTAGTGGTTGGTGGTTGTATTATTTGCCGCCTCAAGTCTACGCGCCTGTGTGATTCTGTCGCGAATACGGATCAGGTCACCGTCCAGGGCCGGCTGGCCATGCCACCACTGGTAATCGGGCGACTGATGACCAACGCCCAGGCGAACATTCCGCAGGTGCTGAAGCAAAGGTTTGCGCAGCGTTGCTACCTCCTCCGGGGGCAGGGTGGATGCAGTCGAGAGCAGTCCCTCGCCCTCCGTTACCTTAAGTTCGGCGATTTCCTGCTGGCGCCTGCCGCTGTCGAACTGTTCGCGCACGTAGCGCGGGCTGTGGCAGCCGGCGCAGATCCATTGCCTGACGCTGGGGCCGTGCTCCGGTGCCATGGTGTCGCCATGGTCGTTGTCGTGCTGGTGGCAATAGCTGCAGCCGGGAACCCGGTAATTGCCCCGTTTTAGAGGGCGGTGCCAATCCAGTCTGTGTTCCTCCAGCCGGAGGATAACACCGTGTTTGGAAGTGGTGTAGCTGTGGTTCACTGGGCCTTGGTGGCAGCCGTTGCATGCCTGGTTTCGGCGTGCTGCGGCAAGCGAGTCGCCGTGACGGTCGCCATGACAGTCAGTGCAGTTGATTCCTGATGCACTTCCATGAGGTCCGTTGCGCCAGTCTTTGACCAATCCGGGTTCACGTGTTTCATGGCAGACAATGCATTCAGCATCGGTGAATGGTCCGTCAGGTACCAGCTCCTGCGCAACCGCGGGGATCACGAATAGAATGAGCACTGCGGACAGCCAGCGGTCAGTGAATACTCGGCGGGGTCTCCCTGTCAGTTCGATCGCCTTATTCATGGTGGCGGCCAGGAGCTAAGGTAAGCATTTGATGGCATATGAGAATCTGAGATTTCATTATTTCATCCATAGTTAGTCAGGTTCTGGCCGCCACCATGGATAAGGCGGGATCAGTTGTGCTCCCGGTTGTGATCGGTGTATTCGCCGTTCAACCACAATTCTGCCGGGGAATGGGATCTGATCCCAGCTTTGCGTTCTGCCTCGGCCAGCCCGCGTAGTTTGTCGGCCCTGATTTCGATCTGCTGCAATGCGGCTGTCAGCCGCTGATGGCCTTCAGCGACCCCTGCTTGGTTGCCGTGGGCGGCCGATTTGTAGGCGCCCAGGTTGTCGAAGTACCACATCTCAAAATAGTCGCGTTCGATGCCAGAGACATTGTAGAAGGCCGATGCCTGACCCTCGAAGAAGCCGATGCGTTCGCGTGGCCAGATCTTGTCGAGCCAGTCCATGGGATAGGGGGGGCGTTCGCTGGCGGCGGGGTGGAGCAGGCCATCGGCGCGCAAATCCTTGAGGACATTCTCAGCCGCGTAGAGCTTCTCCCAAGCCTGCTTGCGTTCCCGATCCATCTCGGCCAGCCACTGCGTGGCCTGCTGCTCCTGATGGCAGTCGCTGCAGAGTCGAATCCAGCGCTGGCGCAGTACTTGGTTCTTCGAGGTGTGCGGATTAACCTCCCGCAGCCCGAATTTCCACAACGATTTGTGGGCCACCTGATGGCGACCGCCGTCCATGTGGCAATAGGCGCAGGTGGGGGCCTTGTAGTTGCCCTTTTTCAGGGTCTTCGACCAATCCCAACCGTCCCCCTCCTTCAGATAGATCTGACCGTGGACAGAGGCGAAATAGGTTTCGTCGTCTGGATGCGGCGGTCCGGAGTGGCAGGTGATGCAGGCTTCCGACCGGCGCGCCTCAGCAGCCTCGAAGCGGTGGCGGGTATGGCAGGAATCACACTTGGTGGCCACCGAGTGGCACTGCACACAGGATTGCACCTCGGCCTTGGGTTTATCCACGAAGTGGGGGGCATCCAATGCCCGTTCCATTGCCAGTACATGACTGGGAAATCCGTAGCGGGCCTCGTCGCGGAACTCACTATGCTGCTTCTCGTGACAAGCGCCGCAGATCCGGGGCGTTGGCAGAACTAACTGCTGATGGTCGTTGCCGTGACAGTCGTTGCAATAGACGATTTCATCAGACCTGGCGTGGTGGCTTTGCCGCCAGTCGGTAACGATGCCGGGGGTGATTCCCTCATGGCATTGGATGCACTGTTCGCCTTCGAACACACCCTGAACCGAATCCGGCGACTGGTAGAAACTGTCCGGGTCCCAGTAGCCCTGAACTGGGTCGGGTGACCAATGCCGAGAATAAAGTCCGGCACCGGGGCCGCTCTTGCTCCAATGTATATAGGCGAAGCCGGTTGGAACCGCCAGTAGTGCAAGGATAAGGGGGATCAGTAGGTAGCGCATGGCCTGTACTTATGATCGCCTCCCGATGGGCTTGAACGACCGGAAACTGTCCAATATACCGTCCGCCGCCTGCCGACCGGCTGCTATGGCGGTAACCGCTAGATCCGGGCCGTGGGTGCTGTCGCCTCCGGCCCAGATCCTGGGGTGGGAGGTGCGGCCGTGGTTGTCCACGCGGATACGACCGTCAGCTTCGATGGCAATACTGAACTCTCCCAGCCATGCAGGTGGGCAGGGCTGCTGACCGATGGCAAGGACCACCTGATTACAGCCGATGATCTGGACACCCATCGGTGTTTCGAAGACCGCCCAGCTTGTGAGTTCATTGTCTTCCAGGCGCAATGGGCGATGCTCGAACAGGAAGGCGGCACCCTCCTCACGGGTCAAGGCGACCTCCTTCGGGGAAGCGCGCAGACAATCTTCCGGGCCGCGGTAGGCTATGGTGACGGAGGCTCCCAGCCGCAGTGCGGCGCGGGCGCAATCCATGGCGGTATCTCCGCCGCCGAGTACCAGCACTCGCTTGCCATCCAGCGGTTCGCGCTCCCCTGCATTGAGCCTGGTCAGCCAGTCGAGGGCCGGGGACACACCGGGAAGTTCCTGGCCGGGCAAATCCACCTCACGTGGGTTCTGTGCGCCCAGGGCGAGGAAAACGGCATGGTTGGTGTCGATCAGTCCTCGCAGCGTCTTGCCATCGACGGATCTGCCGAGCTGGAAGCGGATGCCAGCCTGTTCCAGCAATTTCTGTCGGCGTGTCAGTAGCGCCTTGTCCAGCTTAAAGGAAGGGATGGCGGACTGAAGCAGTCCACCGATCCGGGTTGCTCGGTCGTAAAGGGTAACTTCCACACCCGCGCGGTTGAGGTGCTCGGCACAGGCCAGTCCCGCCGGACCTGCCCCGATCACAACGACCCGCCGGCCGTTGCGGGCTGCTGGTGCGATGGGTTGCCAGCCGGAATCCAGTGCCCGTTCCGCCAGTGCCCGTTCAATCGCGCCGATATTTACCGCCCCTTCCAGCCGACCTCGGGTGCAGGCGCTTTCGCACAGAAGGTGCTGGGGACAGATGCGGCCGCACACTTCAGGCAGGGGCGAGGCCGCATGAACCAGATCCCCGGTTTGCCGCCAGTCTCCACGGCTGGCGGCCGCCAGCCAGTCGGGGATGCGATTGCCCAAAGGGCAAGCGTTACGGCACCCGGGTATACCGCAGTCCAAGCAGCGTTCGGCCTGGGCCTGAAGGGCGTTGGTGGTAAGCGGTTTCTCCGCCTCGTTCCAGTCCTTCAGGCGCAGAGTATGGGGGCGATGCTCCGCTTCCTTTCTAGGCGCCGGGGCAAGGGATCTCCGCTTCAGCAGGTGGCTGGCGTCCTGTCGCAGGTTGGGACGAAACAGGTTGCGAAGGTCGCGGATCTCCAAGGCGTCAGTTGGGCAGGAGATGATGCAGCGGGCGCAGCCCATGCAGTCCTCGATGCCAGTGACCTCTCCTGTTTTCTTGCCCTGTCGCCATACCGGTATGCCCATGTCGCAGGCCTGCTCACAGCGCTGGCAGTCGATGCACCGTTGGGTGTCCATCTCGATACCGTAGAAGCCGACATGATTGAGCAGGCCGAAGGTGGCGCCGAAGGGGCAGAGGTAGCGGCAGTAGAAGCGGTTGCCAGTGATCGGGATGATAAAGAAGGTGCCGAAATAGGTGAGCCCTACCACCAGCGCGAACATGCCGACCAGGGATGCGGTCCAGGCGTTGGGGGGGAACTGGGTGGCCACCATCACTCCCACGTACCAGACGAAGAAAAACCACTTGGTGTGACGCAGGCGCCAGGCCCAATCTCCGCGCAGGGAGAAGCGGCGAAACGGAAAGCCCACAGTCTCGCGGATACCCACGCAGGGGCAGCCGAAGCCGCAGATGATCCGCCGCCCGAAGAGGAATACCAGCAGCAGGGTGAGAAAGAAGGTGAGGGTCCCCGGTGTGTGCAGGGCGGGAAAGACCGGCTGGTTCCAGACATAACCGGCATAAGGCTCAAACATGGGCGCGAGCCAGGGGATTAGCCACCAGAAGCCGGTGACCACCGTCACCAGAATGATCAGACGTTTGCGGGTGTAGGGATTCTGTTCAGCACGGATACGCCACAGGCCAAAGGCGAGGATAATGGCATATTCGGTATAGCGGTTGAGCCAGACAGGGCTCTTGAACAGATAGAGCCAGGACTCGTTAAGCCAGCCCACGAAGGCCAGGGTAAAGCCAGCCATAGCGATTGCCATGACCCACCAGCGGTAACGGCTGGGCAGGGTATCCTGGCATGTCGCACCGTTGGGCCGGGTGCTGTATGTCAGGAGGGATTGTTGTTGATTGACCGGATTCATGAGTGCAATTTTCACCGGATTTGCGGGCGTCCCCGCTGTCTGATCCAGGCATGGATCAAGGCGGAGGCGGAGCGCTTTATTTCCTCCTTTGTAGTTGGCACCCCCAACGACAGCCGCACAGCGCCACGTGCTCGTTCAGCGCTAATACCCATTGCACCGAGCACTCCGCTTACCGCATTGCCTTCTTCATGGCAGGCGGAACCCACTGAGGCGGCCACCGTATCGGCGGCGAGCAAAAGCAATTCCCTACCGTCTACATTGGGGAAAGAGAGATTGAGGGTATTGGGCAGACGCTGCGCCGGGTGGCCGTTTAATTCCAGCCCCGGAACGCCTTGTTGCAGAAGCCAGTGCAGTTGTTTGCCTAATTCAAATAGCTGGGGCGTATTCGTACCGGCTCTCTCCATTGCCAATTCTGCCGCCTTGCCGAGGCCGACGATGGCCGGGACATTCTCTGTCCCCGGCCGCATTCCCTGTTCGTGACCCGCCCCCACGAGCAGGGGTTTTATGGGGGTTCCTGGTCGTACATAGAGCGCTCCCACGCCTTTGGTGGCGTAGAACTTATGACCTGCCAGGGTGAGCAGATCGGCGCCGAGCAGGTCCACATCCAGCTGGATTTTTCCTGCTGACTGGGCGGCGTCAGTATGCAAAATCACCCCTAGGCGTTGCGTGATGGCGGCGATCTCCTCGATGGGCTGGATCGTGCCCACCTCGTTATTGGCGTGCATGATGGATACCAGCACCGTGTCGTTCCGGATGGCGCTGACGATATCCTCCGGATCGACCTGGCCGTAGCGATCCACCGATATCACAGATAGCTCCCAGCCATCTTCCTCCAGACGTTTGCAGGGCTGGGAGACGGCGGGGTGTTCCACTGCGCTGGTGATCAGGTGGCGCCCTTTTTCCCGCAGGGCGCGGGCTACGCCGCGAATGGCCAGGTTGTTGGCTTCGGTGGCGCAGCCGGTAAAGATGATCTCTCCCGGCTGGGCACCGATCAACGCGGCGACCTGTGCCCGCGCCTGCTCCACGGCATCATGGGCTCGTCGTCCGTAGATGTGATTGGAAGAGGGATTGCCGAAGTGTCCTTTCAAGTAGGGTTCGATGGCATCCGCTACCTCCGGGGCTACGGGAGTGGTGGCGTTGTAGTCGAGGTAGACAGCTGCGTTCATTGTAGTGCCTGCTTCAGGTCTGCGATCAAATCCCGGGGGTCTTCCAAACCTACGGAAAGCCGGACCATAGCATCCGAAATACCCCGCCGTGATCGCTCCTGCGGGGTGAGTCCATGATGGGTCGTGGTCACCGGTTGTGTAACCAGGCTTTCCACGCCACCCAGACTGGGTGCGATGGCAAACAGTTGCAGGCGGTCCACCATGGCCGTGGTGAGCGCGCCATCACCTTTCACCTCGATGGTTAGCATGCCGCCAAATCCTGACATCTGACGGGATGCCAATGCATGACCGGGGAAGGATTCGAGGCCAGGATACAGAACCCTCTGAACCCGGGGATGGGATTCCATGGCCTGAGAAACCGCCATTGCCCCGACATTCTGCTGGCGTACACGAACGCCCAGCGTACGCAGGCTGCGGGCCAGCATGGCGGCGGTTTCCGGTGCGGGCATCTGACCCAGGTTTTTACGCCAGTTCCAAATCGGGTCCAGTAGCGCTTTGTTGCCGATCAAAGCCCCGGCGGTGATATCGCTATGGCCTCCAAGATATTTAGTAGCACTGTGCACCACCAGATCTGCCCCTAGTGCCAGGGGTTGCTGGTTGACCGGGGAGGCAAAGGTATTGTCCACCACCAGCAGTGCGTCATGGTGATGCGCCTGTGCCGCGATGGCGGCGATATCGAAAACCTCCAAGGTGGGGTTACTGGGGGTCTCGAAAAAGACCATGTGGGCACCGTTGACTAATAGGGATTCGAGCTGGTCCAGTTCATCGCCCAGCAGGAAATGGGTGGGGATTCCCAGCAGCGGTAACTGGTCGGCAATCAGTTCCAGGGTCCCACCATAGGCATCACCAATACAGATGATGCCCTCCCGGCCATGGGCGAGAAACAGGGCAGCCTCCGCTGCCATGCCGGAGGAGAAGGCGAAGGCGGCCTCTGCGTCTTCCAGGGTGGCCAGTTTGGTCTCCAGGCTGCGGATGGTGGGGTTCAGGCCATAACGGGTATAGAGGTTCCCCTCCCGACGACCTTCCACCACATCGAGCAGATCCGCCGTGTTGTCGAAGGCGAAGGTAGTGCTGTTGTAGATCGGTGTGTGTGGGCTACCCTGAGGGTCTTTCAATTCGCCGGTATGTACACAGCGGGTATCCAGTTCGTATTCTTTACTCATTGCTCTACTTCTTCATCAGATGTTTTTGTACCGCATTGAGAATTCGAAGCGGCTCATTGTGAGAAATGCGCTCTAGAAGGCATAACGCAGTGTAAGGTAAATATTGTCATTGTCGCCTAGGGCGCCGAATTGGCCGTTGCGGTCGCCCACAAACAAGTTCGCTCCCAGCTCTCCCCATAGGGCGTCACTGAAGGCATAACGCACCGAGGGGATAACATAGCCGTCGCCCTCACTCAGGCCCCAGAAAGCAAAAACATTAAACTTCAGCGTCTGGTGTAGATAGTACTGGGTAAGGTGCAGGGTTGCCACGGTGCGGAGCCTATCCCGCTGTGGAAAGCCTGCGGGCAAGGTTCGTTCATAGGCATCGTGGTCACCCATCCACTCACCAACTCCCTGCATGCCCAGAGTGGTGTCTTCCGCCACTTGACGGCTGTAGCCCACCAGCAACCGCAGCTGGCTGTTTTCGATGCTGGGGTCTGTGCCATCCGGGTCGTCACGGGAATCGTAGTACCCTGTCTCCAGACTGAGCACACCCTTCCCGAGCGGTCCCGATAAGCTGGCGCCGTAGCTGTTGAGACGCGGAAAGTCACCGCGTACTTTGCCCCCATCCAGGGGCAGGGCCGGGGCGTGGTAGTGGGTACGGGAGAGATAAATCGCCCCGTCCCAATTGTCCAGGTAGCGGGAGATCCGAACGCTGATCTCGGGGTCTCCCGGTTCGTCGATGCTCTGCGGCAGCGAGGGCGAGAATGGGCTATCCATGACGAACTGCCGGCTGCTCGGTAGTTCGTCTTCGCGGAAGCGGGCGAGCACGACCTCCATGTCTGCGAGCGGCGAAAACAGGTTCAGATTAAGCGCGTCGCTGCCGAGTTTCAGATATTCCAGCGGCAGACCGCTGTAGAAGGCCACCCAGTCTTTAGGAAAGGTATCATTGATGAATAGCAGATCCCCCACGCCCCAGGTGACGATTTGACGGCCTGCACGCAGCGTGAAATGTTCGGCGTTGTAGTCGGTGTAGAGCTCCCGGACATCCAGCTCCAAGTCCTCAAGGGCGGCGTCGTGCAGCAGGTCCAGCTTTGCGGCGTAGCCCAGCGCGCCCTGCAGACCACTTCCCTGTGCCTTGAGCTGCAGGCGTTGCTCGTTGAAGGGCAGATCACAGGCCGTCTCCGGGGCGCAGTTCACACCGCCCAGACGTGCTGCCGCGTGGGCCTGGAGGAAGCCGTGGATCTCCGGGATTTGGGCGGCAGCCGGCCCCCAGGCCAACCCGGCGAGTAGGCCCAGTAGGAGCGGGCGGCAGTTTATCGTATCCACTGCCGCGGCGGGCGCCGGAGATAGCGTTCGCTAAATAGGCTGGCGGTGAGGCCGACGTCGTAGCCCACCTCTTCATACACCACCTCGGTACGGTGTCCGCTTCGGGCATCGCGCATGCTGCGGCGGGTGGTGGTCCAGTGGCCGTCCACCTCCCGCACCTCGTCGGCGGTGAAGGTGCGCATCAGCTCGCCGCGGGCATCATAGTACTCCTCCTTGAGGGGCAGGCTGCGCTGCCGGTCGATCCAGGAGAGGCGGCGCGCATAGTCTGCTCTGGCCTTGGGGTGGCTCTCGATGCGGTAGACTGGGCGGCCGTCCAATGTGCTTTCGCCCAGCAGGCTGTGGGTCTCGTCGCCCACCTCGCGGCCTGAGACGTCCTCGTGGGTGAAATCCGAGCCAACGAATGAGGAGCGTTTGTCGTTAGCGGCGATGCGCCGCACCAGTTTGATCGCCGGAATGAAGATCCAGCGATCGTCCTCCCGGGCGGGGTACTTCCAGACCATGAAGGCGGTTCCCTTAACATCTGCGGGTGTATGGAAGTAAATGTAGTAGCGCTGTTCCCCGCCAGTATCCAAATTTTTACGTAGCAGGGTCATCTCGCGCCTTCGCTCCTTGCCCTGGGAGTTGATCAGACGCATGGAGATCCGGGCGTGCTGATCCTTGCCGGCGTAATAGAAAACCTCCAGCGAGCGGGCCACGATATTGTCAGCCGTTGGTTGGGTAGCAGCCGTTCCCGCGGTTATATTGAGTAGGGTCATCAGTCCTGCGATTAATATTGCATATTGCATTTATCGATCTCCTTCAAGTCCACAGCCGGTCGTGGGTAAGCCGCAGTAACCCCGGCAATAGTGCCAGGGTGGTCAAGGCGGTGAAACTCATCAACAGAGCGAAGAAGGTCCCCACGGTTTGGTAGGGACCCAGCGGTGACAGTGCCAGTGGCAGGAAGGCTACCGCCACCACCAGCGCGTTGCGGGCGATGGCCCGAGCCGGTTCACCGAACATGCTTCGGTTGGCGCTACTCAGAACCTGCCCCGGAGTTGTTCCGGGGTCGCCTTTCGATTCCCGCAAATAAGTCCTGAAGCGCTGCACGAAGTGGATGGCGAAGTCGATGGACAGCCCCAGGGTCAGCGTCGAGCAGACTGCCAAGGGCATGTCGTACTCCTTACCCACCAGGGCGGCAAGGCCGTAAGAAAGAGTGATGGCGAAGGTCAGCGGCAGTATGGAGAGCAGTCCCAGGGTGAGCGAGCGAAGCAGCAGCACCATCATGGCCAGCACCACGGCGAAGCCGACCAGGACGGCCTTCATCATTCCCCACACCATCTCGTCCTGCCACACCTTGTTGATATAAGTGAGACCGGACCAGTGTACCTCGATCCCGGCGGGTGGCGGCTCCATGGTCATGAATGCGTTCACGTTGTCGACTACTCGCGCCATGTCACGGTTCTGGCCCTGGCGCATCTGTATCCAGATGTTGGCCAGGCGATAGTCGTAATCGACAAGGTTATCCAAGTCGCCGGCGTCTCCCGACATCTGGTAGAGGAACAGATACTGGGCCAGCGTTTCCCGGTTGTCCGGTACCCGTCGCTGAGCGGGATCCCCGTCGTGAAGGATATATCCCACCTGGCCGACGATGTCCGCTAGAGACGAGGTCTTACCCACTACCGGATCCCGTTCCAGTTCCCGCTGCAGTCGCGCCAGGTAGGTAAGCACCTCTGGGCGTTTGATTGCACCGGTCTGCGTTCCTTCCACCACCAGGTAGGCCATGTAGGTGCCGCCGAACAGACGGTTCATCTCCCGGTCTGCAATGCGTAACGGGTGGCCCTGCGAAAACCATTCGACCGGGTTGTCGTTGACCACGGTACGGGAGACGCCATAGAGTCCAACGCCGAGCAATGCTATCGCCGCCAGCGCAATCGGCACGGCGCGCCGCAAGGCGGCCGATCCAAAAGTCGGTAGTACGCGTCCCAACCAGCCGCCGGCTTCGTCGAGCCGCCCGAACGCGGCCTGTAGGCGCTGCTCGCGCATAAGCATGACCGATGCCGGGATGACGGTGATGGTGAGCACAAAGGCGGCCAGGATGCCGAAGGCCATGAAGCCGCCGAATACCTGCACCGGCGGAATATCGGCCAGCATCAGGGAGGCGAAACCCGCCATGGAGGTCAGCGTGGTGAACAGCATGGGCGTATAGAGGGCGTCGATGCTCTGGCGCAGGGTCTCACGCCGGTCGCCCAGGCGTGGATAGCGGTCATAGAAATCGCTTAGGATATGCACCGAATCCAGCACCGCGATGGGCATGACAAATACCGGAATCATGCTGGACATGATATGCACGGTGTAGTCGAGCCCGATCAGCAGGCCCATGGCCCAGGCCACGGCGAACATGGAGACGGCCATGACCGGCAGGATGAAGGTCAGTTTGCGGAACAGACCCCACAGCAGCAGGAAGATCATCATGCCGCAGGCCGGTGCGAGAATGCCCATCTGCTCGAACATCTCAGTGCCGAAGGTGTCTTCGGCCACCGGCAGTCCCGCCAAGTGGTAGGCCTGGCCGGGTTCCAGTTCAGCCGCTACTAATTCAGCGATGGCCACGGCGATATCGCGGGCCTGATCCTTGCTCTGGATCGGTACGTAGATGGCAAGCGCCGTACCGTCCCGGGAGGCCAGCTTATTGGTTAGCAATGGATTGTCTGCGATCGCCGCGCGTATGGCCTCGGCCTGGTTAGCATCGGTGGGGATTTTTTCCATGAGCCGCCGGACCTCGAGCAGCCCCGCCTTGGAGTGCACATCGTCGGTAGTAGTCAGGCTGATTACATCGTCGGTGATGACGCCGGGGAGCTGCAGGATGCCGTCGATGATGCGCGATACCTTGGCCAGGGTCTGCGGGCGGAACGCCCCAGCCTGGTCCGTGATCCCTAGCACGACCAGGTCATGGATACCGAAATCACGCTTGGCCTGGTTATAGAGCACCCGGTCGGGCTGGTCCGCCGGCAGCATGTTCTCCGGGTCGGTATCGATATGGATTTTTGGGAACTGAAAGCCGAAAGCCAGGGTGGCCAGCAGCACCAGCAGCAGCGTGCTGCGCGGGTAATTCATTGAAAGCCAAATCAGTCGCTTGAACATTGCTTGATCCCTTGTGCGTATGGAAAATCTATGTCAAAACACCAATACCTTGTCGGCTGCCAGGGTGCGCTGTGCCAGTTCTTGCATGGTGCTGCGTCGGGCGTCTTGCACAATGTCATCGTCCGTAAAGCCACGGGCATCCATGCAAGTACCACAGAGCAGTACCTCACCTTTGCGTATCACGGATTTGAGCATCAGTTCGATGTTGTAGAATCCCTGAGGTACCTTCTGCCCGCGTTTTGCACAGATCACCGCATCGGCCATCAGAAATACCGTTACCTTCGTATCTTTATTACTGAGCGCCTTGGCCAGGCGTAGGCCGTTATAGCTGCGTTCGGTGCCATAAGAGGGGTCGTTGAGAATGATAAGAATGTTCATGGTTTCCTCCAATCCTGATCTTGTTATAATCTCGGTAGAAATCTTGTATTCAATAGATCACTTGAATAAGTGAATAATAAAGGGCGCCGAATGTCAACCGGAAATTTCAAACATGACCTCTTCAATCAATTCGCCCGAGTGGCCAAGGCGATGAGCAGTGGCAATCGGCTGGAGCTGCTGGAGTTCCTGGCCCAGGGCGAGCGTAGGGTGGATGCCCTGGCCAAGGTTTCCGGCCTGACGGTGGCCAACACCTCACAGCACCTGCAGCAGCTGCGACAGGCTGGGCTGGTGACCACCCGCAAGGTGGGGCAGAGGGTCTACTATCGGCTGAGCGGCGATGACGTGACCGCTCTGCTCAGTGCCTTAAGGGAGGTAGCGGAGCGCCACCTGGCGGATGTTGAACGCCTGGTCAACGCCTATCTGACGGTGAAGGACAGTCTGGAGCCGGTACCGGTAGGCGAATTGCTGGAGCGTGTCCGAGAGGGCCTGGTGACGGTGCTGGATGTACGTCCGCCGGAGGAATACAGCAGCGGTCATCTCCCCGGCGCTATCAATATCCCGCTGACGGACCTTGAAAAACACCTGAATGAATTTGTTCCGGCACAAGAGATCGTCGCCTATTGCCGTGGGCCGCATTGTGTTTTGGCCTTCGATGCAGTGGCCAGATTGCGAGAGCAGGGGATCGCTGCACGACGTCTTGATGGCGGGCTGCCGGAGTGGAAATTAGAAGGATTGCCGGTCGAATATTGAGCTGCAGTGATGAACAGAAAAACCCGGCTCAGCCAGCCGATTCTCGACTCGCTGTGTCCATCAATGCTATGTTGGTAGACCACTGGCTTAGGGTATGATAGGTCTATTAGCCATTAACCAGGAACACACGACCATGCCTTATTTCATCTATAAAGTGACACAAGCGTCTGCACCAGGGGATAGAGGAGTTGAGTTGCAACATCGCTTCAATGTATTTAAAGAGGCCAAGCTCAAGGCGCGCTCCCTGCGCGGTGAACAGGATTCCGAAGACAAAAACGTCATCAAGATCATATTCGCGGATAATGAGGATGAGGCCGGAAAACGTCTGACTGAGGTGCGTGAAACGCCTATATTGAAGGAGTGGGAGAAGTAGTTTTCTCATCATTCGTGGAATATATAGGCGATGGACGAAAACGAATATCGGGTGACCTATCAACAGGTCAATACACGTCGTTGTATATTTGAAAAGGCACTTAATTCCCGGGTTTGTGCCTGTGAACAATCTCAGCGCTTTAACATCGCCGACCGTGAAGGAGTGGCCTGCCGATCCCCCTCCGGGCAGGTTTTGTGCAATGAGCTGATCCAGCTGCTCCGCCACAACGTGCGGTTTGCACTGCATATGAATCGTATCACCGGCCCGCTGCCACATGCTCGCGAGATCAAGGTACAGAATGGCGGGTTGCTGGGGTTGCAGAAACTCCTACTTGGTTTAAAAAAGCCCCAGGACGGGGTGGAAAACATCAATGGCTTGGTGAGGCGCGCACGGGATAGATTTGGCCGTCTGGCCGATGTGCCTTTTAACGAGATCGTTCAATCTGTGGTCAGTTACAACGGCCGGCGCAGGCGTTCGGGGAAACGATAGAGAACGCAAACGACACACCCCTAGTTAGGGACGTTATTTCCTCCGCATTCCTTCGTTGGTTAAATCAGTGCTAGATGACGGAGGGAGCATGTGGACGTCACGTATTACGCAGTTATCGAACAGCCGGGGAATCAAGTTCGCAATAGATATTGGCTCATTGCCGATATCGTATGCGGATGTTCTAACTCGATGGGAGAATGATGCGGATTTCCGCAAATTTTTTATTGGCCTGCTAGTTGATTCGCCTTTTTCAGCATTCCGGTGGGAAACACCACCGATTACAATTGCAACTGTAAACTGTCCTTTTGAATTCGTACTGTTAGATAGCCCCTACCTCGCATGCAGTCCAGATCCATCAGCGTTCGCAGAGCATTTCATCGCTACTGCGCCCGGACGGGTTGTTGAGTTTCCAAACCTCGGTAATGATGCCATCATGATTGTGCCATGTCCGGATGACTCACTGTCGGACTACGGGCACCTTGCAGCATATCTACGAAATTCAAGTGAGTCGCAGCAACACTCACTGTGGGAGTTAGTTGGTGTGACGATGCAACGCAGACTCAGCACAAAGCCTGTGTGGTTGAGTACCGCCGGAGGTGGTGTGGCGTGGTTACATGTGCGCCTAGATGATCGACCTAAGTATTATGGTTATGCACCATATCGCCATGCCGCCCAACCAGCGGATGTTTGATTCGGTAGCCGCTTTGCTGTCCGCAAACCGTCTCTCGCATCAAACACCGCTGTTGCGGGCGTTAGGAAGTATCATTCCTAATGTCTATCTTAACCTTGTAATTTGAGTAACAGTATAGAGGAAAAACGATGCAGACACTGCAACTTGATAACGGGGATCAAATGCCTATTCTGGGATTGGGAACCTGGAAGTCAGAACCTGACGATGTGTATAAGGCGGTGAAAGAGGCCGTACGCTTGGGATACCGACACATTGATTGCGCACCTATTTATGGCAATGAACACGAGGTCGGGCAATCCCTGTCCGAGTCTTTCCAAGCAGGCATTGCCACTCGAGAGCAATTGTGGATTACCTCTAAGCTGTGGAATGATGCCCATGCACCTGACGACGTGCAGCCGGCCTTGGAGAAGACACTTTCGGATCTGCGACTTGATTATCTCGATCTTTATCTAATGCACTGGCCGGTGGCATTAAAGAAAGGTGTGTTCATTCCTGAATCAGCGGCGGAGCTGATTGCTCTCGATATTTTGCCCCTGTCGAGGACTTGGGAGGCAATGGAGGCCTTGGTGGACAAAGGGCTGTGTCGGCATATTGGGGTTAGCAATTTCAGTACCACCAAGTTGAGTGCGTTGCTTAACACGGCACGGCGAAAACCAGAGATGAACCAAATTGAGTTGCACCCGTATTTACAGCAACCCGCGATGCTTGATTTTTGTAGTAAACGCGGCATTCACTTGACCGCCTACTCACCTTTAGGATCGCCGGATCGACCTGAGGGGCTGAAAATGGAAGGCGAGCCTGTGTTGATGGAGGAATCGGCAATTACGGCAATTGCCGAGCGGCACGGGATTACACCAGCCCAGGTACTCATCAGTTGGGCAATCCACCGGGAAACCTCTGTCATTCCAAAGTCGGTCAATCCAGAACGGTTGAGACAGAATCTAGCCGCAGCAGAGGCGTCACTCACTCAGGAGGACATGCGGGATATTGCCAGACTTGACCAAAATCGTCGCTATGTCAACGGTGAATTTTGGGCGCTAGGCGGAAGTGCTTATACGGTGGAAAACCTCTGGGACGAATGATGGCGCGCGCCTCCCGTGCCATTGGGGACGCTACCTACCGATGCCCATTTCTCCTTCATCGCAACAACCGGATCTCGACACCCAGCCCCAGTTCACCCCAAGTCCGGTCGGCCGTCAGCACAGGTACTTTTCTTTCCATAGTCAGGGCCAGACAGGCGCGGTCCGCCAGAGAGAGACCATGCCGCCGGGTTTTCTGCCTTAGATGGGCTGCAATCTCGGCTTGTTCTGGAGTAAAGGGTTCAATAATGACCCCAACCTCGGCGAATTCCTCCTGCATGCCCGAGATATCGGCACGCCGCAGTAAGGATTTCTGCACCACTTCCGCCCAGTTCACGGAGGATACGATGCCACCCTCCAGCGCATCCCGAACGCAATCGGCTCCGGGCTCATCGTGGAGAAACGCCAGCAAGGCCGATGCATCCAGAACCAGCGTCACTATTTCGCCTCTTTGGTGGCCTCTGCACGACGCTCCGCGATCAGCTCATCCACCAGACTGACCTGCCGCGGTATATGTCGAAATCGATCCTGAAGCCGCTTCTCGATCGTCTCCCGGTGCTCCAACACCAGCCGCTCACCTTCCTGGCGCGCGATCAAGCGATCACCGGGCTTTAGGTTCAAACTCTTGCGCAAGCCAGCTGGGATAACTACACGTCCCTGGGCGCCGATCTGGACTTCGTTATACTGTTTATTTATCGCCATAAATCACCTTATGTGCCACTTTACCTGATTGTGGCACGTATTGTCTATAACTGCCGCCCTGTGAAAACTTTACCCTCACTAAGGAGATGAAGACCCCCTATGACAAGCTAAAATCCTTGTCAAAGGCAAGTCACCTTACCCAAACCAAGCATCACCTTTGAACGACTGGATGCAATTGCTCTCTCTATCAGCGACAATTAAGCGGCCAAACAGATGAACTAGGCCAAACTTGGGCTTATCGAGGCCATCTTTGAATACGGCAGCTTCTGATTTTCAACTACCCTGTTTCAGACTCATTGATGGCTCGGGATAGACTAAACAAAGGGTATGGCACTAAAGAGCAGAAACACACATAAATCGGCGAGCAAGATCTTGAGTGCCTACCCGCAGTTCTACATCATCATATTTTTGGCGATGGTAGCTGCTCTGTTGGTATGGCAGGCCCACACGCGTATTGAGGATTTCCATCGTCACCAGCGGCAGATCGCCGCTGGAACGGTGTCCGGTGTGGTGCAGGAGCTGAATAACCTGCTGCTCGGCCTGCACCGGTCGGTGAGTCTGTTCGCCGATACCCATCAACAGGCCCTTAGCGAGCTGATCAATGCCCCGGGGAATGAACAACGGCGCGTGCGTCTGGATCGGCTGATACAATATTATTTTCCTCAGTCATATGCCTTTACCTTGTCAAATGGTGAAGGTGATGATCTGTTGGACCCCCTCTCTGAGCGGATAACAGAGGTTTGCAAGGCCGATATCCAAAAATATGTTCGAGATGGGTTCCAACAAAATATCCATATCCATTCCAATCCTGCGGGCTACCATTTCGATATCAAGGTCTCTTTGTTTCGGTCGAAGCAACGCCAGGGCAGCGTGTTTTTTATCAGTTTTTACCCCAGTATGCTGTCCAGCCTGCTGGCCAACAGTCAGGTGACGGGGCATCAATTATTGCTGCTGCGCCAGGATGAGCAAGGGCGTCGTTTGATCGAAGTGACGGCCAAGGACTCGATAAATGATCTTGACAGCGAGAGCTATATCAACCCCGAGCAGGCAGCGCGCATTGCTTATGCGCAGTCCGTTCCCGGTACACGCTGGCAGCTGGTAGATATCCCTTTGCCCGAACTTTATTTTGCGCAGCGTACCAGCACCTGGGTACAAATGTGCTCACTATTAGCGATTTTTTTGGGCACCGGGCTATTGATGCTCTATCTGATCAAGCGCGAAGGTAGCCAGCGACAGTATGCCGAGGATTCCTTACGAGAGAGTTATGCGGCGCTTAACGCGGTATTCGAAGGCATAGGGGATCCGATGTACATCAAAGATCCTCAGGGGAGATATCGTATGGTCAATTCGGCCTTTGCCGAGCTGGCGCAAAAGTCGCCCGATGAATTTAGTGGGCGAAGTGACTCGCAACTGTTTCCACCACCGGTTGCTAAGATGTTTTTGCATGGGGATAAGCGGGTGCTCGAACGTGGTGAAAAGGCCCTCGCCGAAGAATACGACGCCTTGCGGAGCGAGCGCCATTGCTGCCTAGTGACCCGCACGCCGGTCAAGGACCCCGAGGGTAATTTGACCGCTATTGTGGGTATCCGTCATGACATCACCGAATTGAAGCTCGCTGAGCAGAGGATCAGAATGCATGAGCGGGAATTGGCCCATGTTGACCGGTTAAATATCGTTGGCGAGATGGCCTCGAGCATAGCCCATGAAATCAACCAACCGCTGGGTGCGGTGGCCAATTGCGCCCAGGCTGGATTGCGCATGGTGCGCAGTGGTGATTATGATGAGCACAAACTGCTCTCTGCGCTCGAGCTTGCCAATCAGCAGGCACAGCGCGCCGGTAAGATCGTCCTTCAGATACGCGATTTTGCACGTAAGGAGACCCGTGCCCACGCCTTGATTGATCTCAAGTCGTTGATTGAGGAGACTGTTGCGTTTTTCCAGCCAAAGGCCCGTGAGCATTGTACGACCTTGATGATTCAGGTCGCAGATCAGATTCCGAAGGTTTATGGCGATCGTATCCAGATCGAACAGGTATTGCTGAATCTGATGATCAACGCCATCGAGGCCATGCAGGATGCAACCACCGGCTCCAAGGAATTGAGAGTCTTTTGCTGCCTGTTTCAAGAGGGAAAGATCAGGGTGACCATCAAAGACACCGGGCCAGGTCTTGAAGCTGAATCGGCAGCGCGCATCTTCGAACCCTTTTTTAGTACCAAGGTGAAGGGTATGGGGTTGGGGTTGGCGATCAGTCGCACCATCATAGAGAGCCATTCGGGCCACCTATGGGTCGAATCCGAACCCAACGGTGGGACCGTGTTCCATTTCACCCTGCCAGTCACCGACAGGCCTCTAGGGTGATGATAGAGCCTACGGTCTACCTGGTCGACGATGATCTTTCATATCGGCAATCGCTGCGCCTGCTGTTGGAGGAAGAAGGCTTCAATGTTGAGGATTTCGACGGTGCAGCGGCCTTTTTGGTCTTCTACGATCACCATCACCCCGGTTGCCTAGTGCTTGATGTGCGTATGCCCGAGGTGAGTGGTCTAGAACTACAGGATCATCTCATGGAAAAAGGGGTTCGGTTACCCATCATTTTTCTTACGGGTCATGGGGATGTGCCAATGTCGGTAAAAGCGATCAAGGCCGGGGCGGTGGATTTCCTAGAAAAGCCCTTCGATAACGAGCTATTGCTTAAAAGTATTCGTGCAGCGATTGCAACTGATGCACGCATGCGCATGACTATTGCTGAAAGATCAGACATCATTCAGCGGTTCAATCGCCTTACTCGCCGAGAGCGAGAGGTTATGAACGGGGTGGTAGTAGGCAAGGCCAATAAGAAGATTGCCGGAGAATTAGACGTAAGTCCCCGAACAGTAGAAGTGCACCGTGCCAGGGTGATGCAAAAAATGGCGGCTGAATCCATTCCAGGGCTTATTGCCATGGCGCTCAAGGCGGACATATGTGAAATAGGGGGCTGATGGCTGATAGATCCAGGATTAGCTTGGGGTAATGGGTGGCTGTATCTGATGGTTCATTCCCGGCCGGATAGGCAACGTTAACTTTAATCGAGTCCAAATGGCTCAAAATGGCCCAGAGCCGACGTTCACGTGTATATGACTTTTAACACTAAACAGGTTCGTACATCCTTGGCGGTGAGGGAGCTTGAATGCCGCACGAGTTACTGATGCCAAGATACTTGTCCAAGATAATGAAGGTGGCAAGAAAGGTATTGGTATGCGGATCGTTCGGTCAGTTCATTTAACTGCTCGCTCTTAGAAGATAGGAAATGAATGTGAATTGGAAAAGTAAAATATGGAAATATGTAACTGCATTTGTGATTGTGCTTATTATACTTAACCCAGAAATAGTAGAGCTTGCGCTTTTCGTTGATGCTGTTGGGATGGACATGTTTCTAATGCTGTTAGAGATTCAGGTGCTTGCAATACTAGGCACGCTTTTTAACACAAAAATCAAGCCAGTAATTGCGTATGTAAAGTATTTTTATACACGACATATCCTGGTGTTTTCATGGAAACACATTAAAGAAGAACCAGAAAGCTTGATGCTAGTGGTGCCAACAAGTCCAGCCACTCTCATGTACATGTTAGTTTGTTCGGCTGCAATTGGTATTGCATTCAATGGTGTAGTTCCGGCAAGCGTGCGTGACCGGTTGAGCTCAAGCTGATTAAGATGATCCCCCTGGAAAGAGACAACCGAGGGGAATGATGAAATCAGCGCAATCGAGGACCTTGACACTGGAAGAGGTTACAGAGCATTTTG
>JAAEPA010000493.1 GCA_024222475.1 Gammaproteobacteria bacterium
CCAGGAGCACCGGCGCAATAATTGGACCGATACCAGGAATGGTCTGGAGCGCTCGATCTGGATCCAGTTCGGAGTACAACTCGGCGATCCGTTGGTCCAGTGTCCCATGTCACATAACCAACCCATTGCAGGGGGCATGGATCCCATCCAGCACCACCTAATCCCATGTTTTGCCACCGGTTTTGTATTTGATACAGAATTGGGTGACATGGTGATGTAGGCCTGGCACAACACAGACGTGCCAACCCTTCAACACGCCATGTTGCTTGCCGTGGCCAGCAATGGGCTGGCCTCGCTCGAGCTGGGTTATCGGCGGCGCTTTGATGGTTCATACATGGTGCGAGCACACCGCCCTGGTCCTCGATGGCATGCCCACGGCCAATTCACGATTCGACCTAAGGCCATGGTGCGCGGACGGCTTTCGTCGCTCGTGGTGCACAAACCGCGCTGGCTGCACAGGGAGACTGGAAAGACCTGCCATAGTCGTGCAGATGATGACATTGGACTGCGTTTTAGCGCTGCCGTGGTGGGGGTAAGCCTGTTTGGCTGGTTGGACTGCGCACTGGGATTACACCAGCACGTTGCTCTATTACCTGGCTTAGAAAGCACACCCAGTCGCCGTTCCCTGCAGCGATGGCTGCAGCGGGCGAAACACAATGCTCACGGTTTCCAGCAGGCTGTTCGCTTAAGCCTACTCAACGATCTCAAGCCTCGGTTCTTGCAAGACGTCTTTCTTGGTGGTGTGCCACCACCGTTTCCGGGGAGGCACAAAAAATGGCGAGACCCAAACTGCATCACCGTGCTTTTCCACGGCCTCGCCATTTTATTGTGTGCCTCTATCGCTAAGAATTCGACAATCGCTTGTCAGCTTACCGAGGCGAGAAGGAAGGCAGAAGCGAAACACCTCTTTTTCAGCACGAAGCCGGCCCCCTTCTGGGGGTAATTGTAGCTCTTTGTCTGCCCATTGCCACCAGGTACTGCCAGAAAGATCCCACAGAGCGTGTCGTCGCTATTGCTCTTGGCCTTTGCAACCCTACGGCCACCCAAAACGATGAGGTGACCATGACCGACGACCCACAGCTCGCTATGGCGCTTATGCGCTACCAAATCATCAGTAGTTATCTGGCTGATCCGCCCGCACATGGACTGCGTGGGGCTGCCCTTCGACGCCTTGCAGAGAAGACCTGGACTGATCCTCAAGGAAAACAACGCCGATTCTCCGCCGAAACCCTGCGCGGCTGGATCCGCCACTACCAGCGAAGTGGATTGGATGGACTCAGCAATAGGTCTCGAAGCCAAGCAACTCCCAGCCTGCCCGAATTGGTTATTGAGACTGCTTGTGGACTCAAGCAACAGGTCCCAGAACGCAGTTTAGAGCGCATCATCGAACTGATGGAGATCTCTGGCACCATAGAACCAGGAAACCTCAAGCGCAGCACGCTCCATCGAATACTGAAAAAGCGTGGTCTTTCCAGAAGAAAACCCGTGGCAGATCGAAAGGACCTCGACCGATTTGAAGCAGATGCTCCTAACGATTTGTGGCAGTCGGACATGTTGGTTGGTCCCTATCTGCCAGATCCGGACAACTCCCAAAAACGAAGGCGTACCTACCTATATGCTTTTCTCGACGACCATAGCCGTCTGCTATTGTATGGGAGATTCTTCTTCAAAGGCGATTTACCTTCCCTAGAACTGGTGTTTCGCTACTGCATTCAGAAATGGGGCGTTCCCAAACGCGTGTACTACGACAATGGACAAGTCTACCGGTCTGGGCATATGAAGAAGATTGTGGCCCATTTGGGGATTCATCGCATCATCCACACTCAAGCCTACAGGCCAATGGGTCATGGAAAAATCGAGGCTTTGAATCGCTTTATTCGGAACGCCTTTCTGTCTGAAGTTCGTGCTTCTTCCATCAAAACCTTGGATGAACTAAACGAGGCCTTTGTGGCATGGGCACAAACTGTGTACAACCACCGGACCCACAGTCAAACACAGCAAAGCCCGAAAGAACGCTGGCGGGCTGGCATAGAGGGAGTGAAGTACGCCGATGAGGCGGTGATCCATCGGGCGTTCACCTGGAAGGCCAATCGCAAGGCGGACAAAGCCGGAGTGTTCTCCCTACATGGAGTGAAATTCCAGGTAGACGCTACTTTGGCGGGTTCAACGGTCACAGTTCACTACGACCCCGAATGCTTGCATGAGGTGGAAGTTCATCACCCCAATGTTGGTATGCAACGCCTTATGCCTTATGAGGTTGCTGCGTGGCGTCGACCAAAAGCCCCGCCCAATGTGCCTGTGCAATCCCCAACGCCAAAAGTGGATTACCTGGCACACCTGGTGGCCAAATACCAACAAGGTAACCCCGAATCATCACCGCAAAGACAGCATTGGGCCCAGCAACAGCAGGCGCAGCGCAACAACAATACCAATGCCATCATCTCCATTATGCAAGACAATCTTCATGATGGTGTGGTGGACATTTCAATAGTACGCAATTGGCTCGCCAGATATGGGCCTCTTGACCCGTCGTGTTTTGAAGCTGAACTCACAGCGTTGTTGGAGCGCCACCCAAATGATTTGCACGTTCGTTATTACCTAGAGCAGCTCAGGGAGGTGTCGTAATGAGTGCTACCGTACCCCTGGTTCACAAGCGTCGTCTGCAATCCCACTTCGGATTCACGGGGCTTCCATTCCGAAAGGGCCTAAAAGCTGCTCAAATGTTCGATTCCACCTCGCAGCGTGAATTAGGTCAAGCGCTTCATCTATGGTTGGAGATCGGTGGCATGGCTTTGGTTACTGGGCCACCAGGGGTAGGCAAATCGATCACTCTACGCCGATTTGCCAACAGCTTAGAAAATACCCGCTTTCATATTGTACGATTCGCTCAAGCGCCCCTGACTCCTGTCGGATTTCTTCGTTCCCTCAATCGACAGCTGGGGCTCCCATTGCGACGACATACCGCAGACCTTTTCGATCAAGCCCGCACCTATCTAAATACCTATGCAGAATCACAGGGGCCACACCCCCTGTTGATCCTCGATGATGCTGAAGGCATGAAAACTGAAACACTGGATCTGGTTCGTCGCTTGACTAACTGGGAGCTGGATGCGCGGGATCGCTTCAGTGTGTTGATTGTTGGCACTGAAGCATTACAGCGTTCAATGCGTCATCCTGGCTTAGTTTCGCTCCAATCACGCTTCTCCTATGCGGCATCCCTTCGGCCATTTTCTATGGTTGATACTCAGAATTACCTCCGCTTCCACCTGTCACAATCTGGATGCACTGACCAGCTGTTCCATGAACAAGCCATGCGACATATCTTCTTGATTTCCGGTGGCGTTCCACGAACCGTCAATCAGTTGGCGCTTCAGAGCCTGATCCAAGCTGTTGTTGCTGGATTGGACGAAATCGACAAATCGTTCATCACCCAGGTAACCAACGCCAACCCATTATTCGCTGGGTTTGACCAGTAAAATCGACAACGCTTCAAGGTGGGGGCTGGGGCCCCGCCACTATCACTTTCTAGGGGCAAAGCTAAAAAGGGGGCCATCCGTTGTGCCGGAGGCCTGAGCTGACTTCTGCTTTCTGCGACGCCGATGGCATTCGCGGATGGCCCGGGTCCGGTTTGAGGGTAGCGCCTCAGCCGGGCCCATTTCGTTTTGGGTTTTCGTTTTGGTGGTCTTCAATGAAATGGGAAACGCAAATCATCTGCGTCCCACACATTTTTCTGGGCGAGTTCAGTGAGATAGGTTTGGGTGAGTACGGTGGGATGCGACATTTGAGCGCTGTTGGACCCTGTTTGAACACCAGCCACTGGGTTGCAAACTGAGAATGAACCTCCGTGACCTGGGCGCCTTGCTGCGATCGCTGTGGCGTCAGGGCGTGTTGAGTGCCTACCGAGCAGAGTATTGGACGTTTCTCGCCAGGGTGCTCGTCCGCTATCCGCGCAAGCTGCCTGCCGCGATCGTCCTGGCGATCCGCGCCCTCCAAGATCGAGCCGAGCAGCAGAATGGTCCCCGCGGTCAACACGCTGTTTTTCCAGAATCGTCGGCGATCGTCGTTCATGGTTACTCTTTCTTCAATGAA
>JAAEPA010000494.1 GCA_024222475.1 Gammaproteobacteria bacterium
ATCTGATTACAATTTATTTGTTTTGCCATGGTTTAACCAATCCCATGAGCAACTGTCTATATTGCATTCAATGTAAATTTTCCAATCATTCCGTAGGGGCACGTTGCTACGTGCCCAATATGGCAAACAAAATTGTACGAGCACGTTGCTACGTGCCCCTGACGTGTATCGATTATTTATTTAATCCCCCCTTCAACCGCGTATTGTGTAATCCGTGTCTCCACTGCGCCCCTCCACCTCCTCGTCCCTCGTCGGTTCCGGGCTACGCTTCGACTCCGCTTCCTGCTGCTCTTGACTGATGGCCTGAGGCAAAACCAGCCGGAAACCAAGATCGTCGTAGTCGTGCGACGGGTCGAAGTCGTTACGATAAGACGAACGGCAGAACCAAGCGCTATCGTTCCAGCCGCCGCCGCGAATCACGCGGTCAGAGCCCCTTGGTTCATCAATCCATGCATTACCTACCTTTGGCGCATCTGTATACGAATCATGCCAATCGTCCTCCACCCACTCAAAGACATTTCCACTCATGTCATACAGACCCCATTTGTTAGGCTGTTTTGTGC
>JAAEPA010000495.1 GCA_024222475.1 Gammaproteobacteria bacterium
GGGGCAGGTCCACCAACGCTTCTTTCCACCTTTGCCCCACATGCCGATGCGTTTGCCGTGGATCCCATCACGCCAACGTCTAAGGATCTGGCCGTGGCACTTTCCACACAGTTTCTGCGGCTGATTGAAGCTGATCTCTTTGCCGAAGTGATCCGTTAGTTTTGTTCGATTTTCCTTATCGTGGCAGTCCAGGCACCAAATTGCTCCTTTCCCGTGTTTCAGAGCCATGGAATCCGGCACGATGTCCTTATGCATTTTCAGCGGGCGGGCCAATTTATTCTCGGGAATGGGGACATATTGGCCGTTATGGCAGGCCATGGAGCAGATCGTCAGCAGCTTATTTTTATCGATCTGCGGTTCGCGTGGCTTGACTACCGCCTCTTCGTGAGAATAGTCCGCATCGACCGGCATGTCGCCCATGGGGATAGTGCCGTGGAAGGGGTCGCCCCACCACAGCACAGCGTTAGTGGTCGGCGAACACCTCACATTCAGCGTGCCAGGCTCAATCTCTTTCTGTACCACCTGGCTTTTGCCATCACGGCTCTCGAAGCACTCATGGCCCTCCTTATTCGCTTCACCATAAACGGTGGAAGTCGATGCAACCGCAAAAAGGCAGAGCCCCAGTGCTGATCCAAACAGTCGATAACTAAACATCGTTCATCTTCTCCTGAAATCGGTTGAGTCAGCGCTACCCTCGGGTAGCACATGAATCAGAATTCGAGTACCTCTATGATGCCGCGGCATCAGCCTGTACATCCTGAGCCTGAGCATCCGATTTCCCCGGGTGTTTAACTTCCCCAAGCAGGACGCCGGTAGCACCTTTGATGAGCACGGTGAGGACGAAGAAACCAATGGCCCAGACACCGATTACGATCATCAGCTCAAGGAATGTTGGGGCGTATTGGGAAAACTCACCGATGGGTGTAGGGATAACACCCGGCAGCATCAGGCCCATACCCTTGTCGATCCAGATACCGATAAAGAGTGCGACACAGATGAAAGGCAGGATTGCCAAGTTCCGTCTCACCTTCGGTATCAGCAACAGA
>JAAEPA010000496.1 GCA_024222475.1 Gammaproteobacteria bacterium
TCCAGCTCAGAAAATCAAATGTTCTTGTGAAAATTGGCATCTCCTGCCGTTCCATATCTGCCTCCTTTGTCATCACTGATTGATTAATGTGTAACCGTTCACGGTTAGTGGTTTACGTTTTGCGGGTACTCTACGTCGAGCGGCACCGACAAAGGGCACGTGCAACGTGCCTTTACAATTCCCAGTAGGGTGGGTTTACGCACCATTTCCGTTACAATTTCCAATTGACACCTCAACGAATGTTTTTCCAGTATTTCTGTAGGGGCACGCTGTGCGTGCCCTGTCGCCGGTACTGCACATGGGGCAGGCGCTTGTTACGTCCACAATATCTCAGGATACAGCACGTCGAGTGGTACCAACGCGGAATGGTTGGCCTTCCTTTGTATCTGCGATCTCCATTCAATCTCGTACCTTACATACAAGATCAAAAAAGCAGAGAGATCAGAGATGCAGGGTGCAGAGTCTGCAGAGGCCAGAGTCAAAATGGGGACAACAACACCCGGAAACCAACATCGTGGCTCCTGCTGACAGGAAAGTTCCTGCAGCGGTTAGCGCACCGCACGTTCCTGTACGCATTGCCGAACGACCCGCCACGAAGAACGCGGGATTTCTCTTTAGAAGCTTCCAGGTCTTCACGCCCATCACCCGGAACATATGGATACTCCCCGTAAACACTTCTTGTCCACTCCCACACATTCCCACTCATCTCTTCACAGCCATATGGGCTTACACCGCCAGGAAAGCAACCCACGGCACTTGTGGCACCAATACCCGTATCGCTATAATTGGCCCTGTTTTTGTCCGCCCCGCTCTCTTCCCATGGCCAGGTACGTTCCGGCTCCGGGTTTGGTCTGGTGGATGGCTGCGCTGCGCTGCCAAAACCATTTACTGACGAAATCACATATCTTTCAGGTATCTTCAATCCGCCTCTTGCCGCTTTCTCCCACTCTGCCTCAGATGGCAGGACCACGTTCATGGTGTTCGGAATCATGCCCTGACCTTGCCACTTCCCATTCAACCAACGGGTAAAGGCAAGGGCCTCATACCAGCATACGCCAACGACAGGATGGTTTGAAAAGGAGAATGGACTATTGAACTGGTAAGGCCCCACCCGCCGCTGACTATCATACCGTCCCTTTATTTTTCCATCCTGCCAGTAACCGGCATCCGTGGCCTCTTTCCAGTACTCTTCTCTCTTATAACCACCATCCTCAACAAATTCCTGAAACTGGGCCTGCGTAAGCGGGTACCGGGAAATCCAGAAATCCTTGTCAAGGGAGTCATTTACCTGTGTCTCTCCGCTCTCACCCATCCGGAATTCCCCCCCGGGGACCATGCAGAATGTCATCTCGTCAACCGTCATCGTTTCTTTTCGGGTCTCCCCCAATTGCGCCAGGTTGACACCGGCA
>JAAEPA010000497.1 GCA_024222475.1 Gammaproteobacteria bacterium
CACTGGCACTGACCATAAAGGACAGGGCTTGGTCTTCCTCAACGCTCTTCGAACCAATGGAATTGAGGATTGGGCTCAGGTTGCCCCCGGTCTCACCACGGGGACTTTCAGCGGGACCGTTTCCGGATGGGGTGAAGCCGGAATCGGTAGTGAGTACCAGTTTGTCGAATATCGTCCCGTCCTCGCGCATCCAGACGTTGATTGTGTGCACACCAGCTGAGGGGATCTGCAAAGAATGATTGCCATTACTCCACACATAACCGCTGTCTTTGGTGAGGCTGATGGCGGCGGCGGTAGTGATTTCCTGGCCGTTGAGGCCGACATGCAGGGAATTCGATCCGCCACCGCGACCGATGCCGCGTACCCAGACGGAATGGGTCCCGGCGCTGGTGAAATTGACCTGAAAGTCGAGCCGCGGGCTGTTGGCGGCATAATTGCTACGGTGGTTAGTGCGGATATTGGGTGAGGCCTCCATGGCGCTGGCACCGGAAAAACCCGAGGTGGTGTCCACTACCCACTGGTGTCCTCCCTGAGGGGTATTGGCGTCGAAATGTTCGGCCTCCATGGCCACCAGACCACTGCCGTCCTGCTGAAAAGGCTCTGCCGAGAAGCCAGGGTTGGAGTAGCATAGAATGGTGAAACAGAAGGTGAGCAGGACGCCGTTGATGACGCTGCTGGAAATATTCAAATCCCTGAAATTAGACATCGGCATTAGACAAGCTCCCTGTCGTTGCGGTAGTTCTGGCGATAATTCCCAGCCGCCAATACCGATGCTTATTCTGCCCTAATCTTATCGGCAGAAATGTGATGGGCATGGTGTTTTTATTGATTTTCTATCAGCTGGAAACATTTACCGGCAACCTTAGGAATGCTACTGAAATAATTTCCCTATCTGACTTGCCTTATCGTCCGTCTTCGGCGTTACGCCAACAGTTACATAGCGAGGCTATGCGCCTGTTGTCGTGCCTTGAATACGAACGATCATGCGGCGCCAGTTAGGGAAGTTATTTAATTCGCATTCCTTACTGAACAGGCGTTTTAGGAATCCAGTGCAAGGTTGAACCCCGTAGATTTAGAATCTTCGGATGATAGAGGACCGCCATCTGTTCCGCAAGTGGTCGAAAATCTGAGTAGGATGCAAGAATAACGTAATCGGAAGGGTTGGTTTAATCGCTCATTAACCTCCTGGGGATCCAGTCATAGATTGGTGAGAGTGACTCGGCTAAAGCCAATCCACGGACTGAACTTTAAGTTTCGGGAACAACCCGGCCAGTTCCTTGGCGCAGCGAGCCGGGCGCATACCGCCATCGAGTCTTCAACGAGCTGTTTTAAAATACTCCAATAAATAGCTGCGTATTGGGTTTATGATCAATCTCAATCCATTGTCCTTGATAGCCGGTATCGTTGGTTTTATCAAATATTCCTATACCGGTGAATAATACTGCGGCGGCCAAACAAATTGCTGGGATTAGTCGGCGTAAGAACCTGTTGCTATTTACTGTTGACTTTAGATGCGGAGCCTCTGGTACCAATACTCCTGTTGGATTTCTTAGCATGATATTTCCCCTTTTTTATTGGGATTGAAAGCGCTCCTATACCTAACTAATGGTGTGGTATAGGAGCGCTTATTTTATATAAGGAATGCTACCTAAATAACTTCCCTATCTGACTTGCCTTATCGCTCGTATTCGGCG
>JAAEPA010000498.1 GCA_024222475.1 Gammaproteobacteria bacterium
AACTAAAAGTACGCTTCAACCGGAAGAACCGGATTTTATATATGCTTGTAGCATACCGTCATGCTTTGAATACTTCCACAGATCCGGGAATTGTTTTTTTATCATTCAAACTGCCGATGAACAATCGTACCGTCAAACATGGTCATATCCACACGAATTTCCGGCAACTGCGCCGGGGAAACCTCCAGGATATTTCTGCTCAGAACCACCAGATCCGCTCTATTTCCTGGTGCGATAACACCCAGATCGAGGGATTTGTGTACAGCCGCCGGTGTGCTGGTGTAGGCCTCGAGCGCTTCGGCCACTGTCACCCTTGATTCTGGATGCCAACCGTTTTTTGGCGTCCCATCGGCCCTCTGACGAGTTACTGCGGCATGGATCCCAAGCAATGGATCTGGATCGCATACCGGACAGTCCGAACTAAACATAACCGGTACATCGGTATCCATCAATTGGCGAAAGGAATAGGTCCACTTTCCCTTTTCCCCCAATACCGAATCGATGAGATTTATATCCAGTGTCATGTTGGCTGGCGTCACACAAAGCGCCACATTAAGATTTCGAAGCCGATCTATATCCTCCGGTCTGATCATCTGTACATGTTCGATACGATGGGGAATGGCGGGGGCAGGCAATCCGGATCGTAAACGGCGGGATTCAAGGGTCTCGAAAATATTGATCAGCTCATGATTGGCGCGATCCCCCACTGCGTGTACCATCACAGACAGGCCGGCTTTATCCGCCTTATCGATGTCCTGTGCCAGAACGTCCATATCTATCAGGGGCATACCGATGTCAGCATCCAGGTATGGTTCGATCAACCAGGCGGTTCGAGCTCCCATTCCGCCATCGGAAAAATATTTTACATGACCGATGTGTAGCCTGTCGTTGCCAAAGCCAGTCCGCAGACCCAATCCGATGATGTTGTCCAGTTGCTCCCCGGGCAG
>JAAEPA010000499.1 GCA_024222475.1 Gammaproteobacteria bacterium
AGTTATATTCCACAGCCGGATCGACTGGTCATACGGACGATGACTTTTCCCTCCCCCAAGAGGTAAAGCAGATTCAGACAAATATTAATTACCCAGCAAAGAAACTGGCAGCAATAAATTACTGACTGAAAAAATCATGGACAGACTCGAACATTTCAAATTCAGGACACTTTTCTCGACCGAGAAGGAACTAGGTAAAATCCTGTTCATTGGCATGGAATTGCTGCTGATGGTGTTGATCATCCGTATTTTTAATATCCAGGATGCAGGCTTTCAGAACCTCTCGGTACTGATTCTGATCGGTTTTCTGATCAATGCGCTGCTCGCACAGCGCCATCGCCTGCTTTTTTTTACCCTGCTCTCCATGGCCAGCATCCCCCTAATCCTCGGCCTGCTCAATGGCGCCTGGGTGCTTGGACTGGGGCTGGCGCTAATCGGAGCGAGTTATCTGCCGCTAAGCTTTGGTGCACGTCTGGGGATTATCGCGCTGCTCGTTGCCGCCCTGGTTGGCTTGCGTCTGCAGTGGGTGGAGGCCCCCTGGGAAGCAGTCGTGTGGCAAATCCTGGGAGCCATGTTCATGTTTCGCATGATCATCTACCTTTACGACATCAAGCACGAGAAACACCGTCCGAACTGGAAACACACACTGAGCTATTTCTTCATGCTGCCTAATGTATGTTTCCCGCTGTTTCCGGTGGTGGATTATAAAAAGTTTCAGCGCAGCCACTATTCCACAGCCGAGCCCGGGCAGGTGTATCAGCGCGGGATCACATGGATGTTTCGCGGGGTGCTGCATCTGCTGCTCTACCGGATAGCGTACCAGTATCTGACCATCGACCCGGTAGCGGTGCAGGGTCTGTGGGGCGTTCTACATTTCAGCTTTTCCGCTTTTGCGCTATATCTACAGGTCTCAGGGCTATTTCACCTGATCGTGGGTGTACTGTTGCTGTTCGGATTCAATCTTCCGCAAACCAATCACCTTTATTTTTTAGCCTCGAATTTCAATGATTTCTGGCGTCGAATCAATATTTACTGGAAGGACTTCATGATGAAGATCTTCTACTATCCGGTATATTTCAAGGTCCGTAAGCTAGGGGAAACACGAGCCATTATCATCTCCACGGTAGTCGTGTTCTTCGCAACCTGGTTTCTGCACGCCTATCAGTGGTTCTGGCTGCGCGGGGTTTTTTTACTGGAGTGGCACGATGCGCTGTACTGGACGGTGCTGGCGGTGTTTGTGATTCTTAACTCACTATACGAGAGTCGTTATGGGCGCGAGCGCTCACTGGGGACTCAGCGGCGTGGTATTTTCGATCATCTCTCGGTAGCACTGAGCACTGCGGCAACCTTTCTCACCCTGGGATTGTTATGGGGTATGTGGTCCAGTGACTTACTAAGCCAATGGGTGGCGATGTGGATTTCCACGGGAGCCGGCGGGGCGGCCCTGGTGGCACTAATTCCGACGCTGTTTGCCGCCTCTTGGGGCGCCGGGCAGCTGGGTCGACAACACCGGCGCGAGGCACAGCAGACACGTTCCTCAACCCCGGTGCGCAAACCCTCGCCGGCAGGCTTCTGGCGTCCGGCGCTGGGCACTGCGCTGAGCATGGCGCTAGTCTATGTGCTGGGTCAGAACATGATGTATTCCAAACTGCCTGATCAAGCCGCTGACCTGGTGGACTCGGTGCGCTTCGCGGGCCTTAACAAACGTGACCAAAGAGAGCTGGAGCGAGGTTATTACGAAAATCTGGTGGGAACCCAACAACGACCTCGCTTATGGCAGATCGAGCAGCAAAGACGCCCGGGGAATTGGAATAAAGACCCGCAGGGAGTGCTCATACCTACGGGTCATCTTCGCGGCCCCGATTTGGCACCCAACATTGAGTACATGTACAAAGGGGCCTTGGTAAAAACCAACCGCTGGGGTATGCGGGATGAGCAATTTCAATTGATTAAACCTGAGAATACATTTCGTATCGCTTTGCTGGGAGCCTCACATGTGTTTGGATCCGGTGTTGCCAATGAGCGTATCTTCCCCAGCTTATTAGAAGCGCAGCTCAATGCACAGCATCAAGATCAGCGCAAGATTGAAATTCTAAATTTTGCCCTAACAGCACGCACTGCCGTACATCAGGTGGGCATACTAGAAGAGAAAGTAATAAAGTTTTCACCAGATATCGTTTTTTATATTGGGCATAAGGACGATCCCAGAAGAGTCGTTGCGCGCCTGGCGAAACAAATCAAGGATGGTATAACGATTCCTTACCCTGACTTAGCTGCGGTGATCCAACAAGCAGGTATAAATGACTCACTGGACGTCAGCGGTATTACTCAGCGGTTATATCCCTATGGCGAACAGATCCTGGCCTGGGCCTATGCACGCATCGTGGCCGACTGCCGGGAAAATGATATTTTACCTGTATACATTTTTCTACCCATGGTCTATGAACGTCTATCGCTCGCGGACATAGATGAAGATATCGCCGCTGCGCAAAGCGCAGGATTTTTAGTGATCAATCTGATGAGAGCCTATCGTCTACACGACCCTGATGTGCTGTACATCACGCCCTGGGACAAACATCCAAACACCCTGGGCCACCAACTAATCACGGAACATTTTATTACCCAATTGAATAATAGCTGGGATGAGGTAACAGGAGAGACTCATTCCCTGAGTACCGATAATTGAGTAGTACCTAGGAGCCTGTCCGAGAATAGAGAATCTACTGCGGACAGCCTCCTAGATGTAAATCAAAAGACTATCGAGAATTGCACACCGAACTGGTCGACTTGATTATAGGGTTCATCATTTTCGTTTGTTGCAAGCCCGTCAAGGTTACGGTAAACAGACTTCCACACCCGGGGGCGCTCGATACGCCGAGGTCTCCTCCATGAGCTTGAGCAACCACCCTGGCAAGGCTGAGGCCCAATCCAAAGCCGGGCTGTGACCGGCTTTGATCGCAACGGAAAAAGCGCTCATAGATATGTGACTGATCCGACTCGGAAATACCAATACCGGCATCACGTACAGAAATTGAAGCCATTGCATTATCTGAGGAAAGCGCGACATCAACATGTCCCCCAGACGATGTGTATTTCAGACTGCTCACCGAC
>JAAEPA010000500.1 GCA_024222475.1 Gammaproteobacteria bacterium
CAGATTCCCTCGGTAGGTGTGCATACGATCAACGTCTGGATGCGCGAGGACGGAACGGTATTCGATAAGCTGGTACTCACCACCAATGCCGGCTTCACCCCATCCGGAAACGGTCCCGCTGAAAGCCCCCGCGGCGAAATTCCTAGCGGCGTACCCGTCACCACCACGGCCTGCCTGTCCACGGAAGATCTACCGATCGACCTCAATGACTTCATTACCGACGATGATACGCTGCTAGGCTTTAGCATTGAGACCTCACCCACCAAGGGGACAGTTGATCTACAGCCGGACGGCACCCTGACATCTTATCTCCCAGACGCCGGCAGCAGCGGGTTTGACAGCTTTACCTATCAAGTGGATGATCACGACGACGGTGTTGCCATAGGCACGGTGAACATCGCCGTAAGCAAGACCCGGATCATGCCTCTGGGAGATTCGATCACGGCGGGGAGCGGGCCGAAAGGTGCAGGTTGCGCCGCGAGTCCACGAAGATTTATCCCAGACACGGAAAAGATAGGATACCGGGCAAAACTCTTCGCTGACCTAGACCAAGACAACTATTTGGTTGATTTTGTCGGGGGTTTTTCATTTGGCTTGTCCGCTACCCCGCCCATTGGGGATCCAGACCACGAAGGCATAGGCGGAAATGAGGCCTCGCAGGTGCTCCAACGCGTCATCAACGCACTCATTGCAAATCCTACCGACATCATCTTACTGCATGTCGGTACCAATGATATCAACTTCGATGACCCGAATCAGACCATCATCGATATTGAGAACATCCTGGATGCGATAGATACCTGGGAAGTGAGCAACAATGAGGTAACTGTCTTGCTGTCCACTATCATCGAACGTTCAACCAAGTCCCTCTGCAACACCAACCCCGTCTTTAATAATGCCAAGGTAAGCGCCCTTAACGGATTGATCGGTAATCTTGTCGCAAATCGAAGCAACGACAAGCTCATCCTGGTTGACCAACACGGTACTATCATTCCCGCCGCCCACATCTCGGAAGACGGCGTGCATCCTAACCCTAACGGTTATGAGCGGATGGCGGACGAATGGTTTGACGTACTTACAGACGTCTCCAGCAATATCGACATCCTGAGATGCCCAACGAGCAATTGATACGGCGCATATAATCGATTCCGTTAATAAAACGGGATCGATTAGAAAAGGAGTGCGAACGACACACTTCCCTAACTGGCGCCGCATGATCGTTTGTATTCAAGGCGCGATAACAGGCGCATAGCCTCGCTATGTCACTGTTATCGCAACGCCGAAGACGGGCGATAAGGCAAGCCAGATAGGGAGGTTATTTAAGTAGCATTCCCATAGACCCCTACTCTAGAATTTCATGCATTCTGCAGGACCAGCGACAGGCCTACATGACTACACATAACGCAGTCCCTATTTCACAAGCTAAACCATCAGAGTCCATCTCCGCACCTTGGGATGTCAATTCATGGAAGACCAAACTCACCGCCCAGCAGGTTATATACGAAGATCAGGAAAAGTTGAATCTTGCTGTCGCACGCCTGGAGACCCTGCCACCGTTGGTCACTTCATGGGAAATCGAGCGTCTAAAATCGCTTATTGCCGATGCCCAGCAGGGTAAACGTTTTCTTTTGCAGGGGGGGGATTGTGCTGAAACATTGGCCGACTGCACCGCTGATATCATCACGGCAAAGCTCAAGATTCTATTACAAATGTCCTTGGTGCTCGTTCATGCCTCCAAACAACCCGTTATCAAGGTAGGACGTTTCGCGGGCCAATATGCAAAGCCCCGTTCAAGTCTCACGGAAACACGCCGGATCAATAATCAAGAAACCACACTACCCAGTTATTTCGGAGATTTGGTCAATAGTATAGAATTCGACGCCGACTCCCGACGACCCGACCCCTATCGGATGGTCAAGGGCTATAAACATGCGGGCATGACACTCAATTTCATCCGATCCTTAATGGAGGGTGGGTTTGCTGACTTACACCATCCGGAATACTGGGATCTAGGGTTTTTGTCAAATGCCGCCTTGCCCCCTGAACTACGCGAGAGCTATCAAAGCATGGTGTCCAACCTCTCCGATGCGCTACAGTTCACCGAGGCCTTGGGCGAGCGCGATATCGGCGAGTTGCATCGAGCTGAGTTTTTTACCTCCCATGAAGGGCTAAATCTTCTTTATGAAAGTGCTCAGACACGTACGGTACCTCGCCGGCAGGGTTACTATAATCTGACAACCCATCTACCCTGGATCGGTGAACGAACCCGACAATTGGATGGCGCCCATATCGAATATTTCCGAGGCATTAACAACCCTGTAGGGGTGAAAATCGGACCCACCATGAAGAAGGATGAACTCCTCACACTCATCGACGCCCTTAATCCAACCAACCAAACAGGCAAACTGGTGCTAATTACCCGTCTGGGCGCTGAGAAAGTGGATAAAATTCTGCCCATGGCCATTGAAGCCGTCAACCGTGAGGGCCGCATTGTATTGTGGGTCTGTGATCCCATGCACAGCAATGCGGAAACCACCGCCCAGGGCATTAAAACAAGGCGCTTTTACAATATTCGCAAAGAGCTCGAAGCCACTTGGGACATTCATCAGCAACTTGGCTCGCATCTGGGGGGTATGCACATCGAATTGACAGGTGAAAACGTCACCGAATGTGTCGGCGGCGCATCGGGGCTGACCGAAGCCGATTTATCGCGTAATTACGCTACGGCCTGTGATCCGCGGTTGAACTACCAGCAGTCCTTAGAACTTGCTCTATTGCTGGCCAAACGCATGAAAGAAGCCTAGGAGGCTGTCCGAGAATGGCATTCATCATTGGCATTAGATTGATGGTTCGGGGCGTTGTGGAACGATGCTTGTCACCAAACCAAGATACAGTGCACATTTTATACCCCCGCCAAGAAAGCAACACCGTCGGGCCTTGATTTTATTCACGTCTTCGGTTTATATGTTGTGTAAGACTACCAGCCACCGGAGACAGTGACGGCTTAAGCCGGATATTTCATGAATTCGCGTGAGGATCGCGCAGTATATTGTTTTCACAAGGGATTATCCGAAGGCGTCGCGTATCCTTGATTACGGGTAACTGAGGAAAATTCCTTGTGGAATCAATAGACAAGCGAGGACGCGCGCAATTTATGAACTATCCGGGTTAAATATAAGGGGTGGACTCTTGCCTAGATTCAACAAGCTGATCATCTTGATTTTAAAGATATAATATATTTCTATAAGTATCAATAAGTTGCAATAAATTAACGCAGCTGTTTACAATGATCTAGGTTTTGATTTAACGATCCATGGATGAAAGAAAAAATGATACACGATAAACGCACGTTCACTTTAAAACCCTGGGTAAATCTAAAAATCGTAGTAATAAGCGTTTTCGCTGCCTTTCTTGCCGGCTGCGGGAGTGATGGCAGTACCAACAATCCACCCACGGTGACTGCTCAAACCTTCTCCGCCGAGCCAAGCAAAACTCTGACGGTGGCTACACCCGGGGTCTTAGCCGGCAGCTCCGATCCAAGCAACCTGAGAGCAGTACTGGTCAGCGACGCGAGCGATGGCACACTGACGCTGAATCCCGACGGCTCGTTCGAATATGTGCACAATGGTAGCTCATCAGCTACTGACAGCTTCACATTCAAGGCCAATGACGGCACTAGCGATTCCAACACGGCCTCGGTCACGATTAGCCTCAATGGCGTACCCGTCATAACCACGGCCTGTCTTGCCACGGAGGATCTGCCAACCGACCTCAATAACTTTGTCAATGACGATGACGGTATGTTGGGCTTTACCATCGAGACCCAGCCCACCAAAGGTACCGCCATCCTACAATCGGACGGCTCCCTGAGCTACACCTCCGACACCGGCGCCACTGGTCTCGACAGCCTTACCTATCAGGTGGATGATAACAACGGTGGCGTTGCTACCGGCACGGTGAACATCGCGGTGAGCAAGACCCGAGTCATGCCGCTGGGAGATTCGATCACGGCAGGGGTCGTGCCTACGGGGGCAGATTGTATGGTATCCGTCCCCGTTGGAGAACAAATAGGATACCGGGCAAAGCTCTTCTCTGACCTTAAGCAGGCAAACCATTTTGTTGATTTTGTTGGTAGCCTTCCTTTCGGAGAATCCGCTACACCGGCAATCGATGACCCTGATAACGAAGGTCATGCCGGTTTCACGGCTTCGCAAATAGATCTGAATGTCGAAAATTGGCTGAATGTGAATCCTGCGGACATTGTCTTATTGCATGTCGGGACCAACAATATCAGATCCGACACCCCGAGCGTTACCATCGGCATCATCGAGCAGATCCTGAATGCCATAGATAATTGGGAAGCAAGCAATAATGAGGTCACGGTCTTGCTGTCCACCATCATCGAACGTTCCACCGGAAATCTCTGCGCCCCCAATCCTGTCTATGATGTTGACAATGTAGACACCCTCAACGGATTGATCAGCACTCTAGTCGCATCCCGACCTGCTGACAAGCTCGTCCTGGTCGATCAGCATGGGACCATCAATAACCCTACCAGCCAGATCTCGGAGGATGGTGTGCATCCCAATCAAACCGGTTATGATCTGATGGCGGACGAATGGTTTGACAAGCTCACGGACGCATCCAACAATATCGACATCTTGAAATGCCCGACGAGTAATTGATACCCTGCCAAGGAATGCGAGCGACACACTTTCGTATTCGGCGTTATCACAACAGTTAAGCAGTTAAGAAGTGTGTCGTTCGCATTCCTAAGGAAGCTTTAAGTCCATCTAACGGACCAAGGATGAGAGAGAAAATGACATATAAACACAACCCGTTCACTATGGGAAGCCGGGTATACCGAAGAATCTTCGCACTGATTATTTTCTCCAGCATCCTTACCGGCTGCGGAAGTAGTGGCAGCGGCGATGGTGGCAGCGGCGATGGTGGCAGCGGCGATGGTGGCAGCGGCGATGGTGGCAGCGGCGATGGTGGCAGCGGCGATGGTGGCAGCGGCGATGGTGGC
>JAAEPA010000501.1 GCA_024222475.1 Gammaproteobacteria bacterium
GTATGGGCAGGATGTGCCTTATAGGCGGTTTTGGTATCTCCGATATGGAAAGGCAGGGTGGCTTGTTGGTTGGGGATGGCAAGGGCGGCATGTCCGGCATGAAAGGCATGGGCGGCATGTCCGGTATGGGCATGTCCGGCATGGGCATGGGCGGCATGGGCATGGGCGGCATGTCCGGTATGGCCCGCTTTGGTGGGCCCGGCTGGATTTGTACGCAATGGACATTTACCGTTCCCAGAATTGGTGTTCCATTTGGCATGTCGGGAATGGGCATGTCCGGTATGGGCATGGGCGGCATGTCCGGTATGGGCATGGGCGGCATGTCCGGCATGGGCATGGGTGGCATGAAGGGTCAGGAAAAAACCTGGCAACCGCCTAAAGAAGAGTCCAACTAGCTTGGTAAACGAAGAGGGGCTGTCCGCAGCCCCTCTTCAGTCCCATCATCTGATTAGTCACGGTTACTCGGGCCGGGAAGACCAAAATGCTCAGCACACTAAAATGGAAACACACCGCCAAAATAGTTGGCTTTGGGTTGCTTGCGGCGATCGCTGTGGCTGGCACTCATTCAATCGTCGGCGCTGAACAAGCGGCGATGGGATATGACGAGGCTCGCTGGCATCCAATCCATTTCAAACCCGCAATCGACGATGCGTCCGACGAGCAATGTCTTGCCTGTCATGCAGAGATTTTAGACCATAAGGTTCGCGACCAAACCCCGGCAGGGTTAAGAACCAGCGAATTTCTCGCCTGGTATCAGACACTCGATACTTATGAGGGCCCACAGGACACTTTTCACGCACGGCATCTCTCATCGGCTTTTGCAAAAAAGGTCATGAACCTGAAGTGCAATTTCTGTCATCAGGGCAACGACCTTCGCGAGGAAGCGCCAAACGCTCACGCTGACAATCAGGGGGATACGAGTCACTCCTTGCGCAAGATGATCGTACCGTCACAAACCTGCCTGATGTGCCATGGCAAGTTTCCAGTGGAGTACATGGACGGATTGGAAGGTACTTGGCCTGAAATTCGTGTTGATTTCGAGGACGAAGAAACTCCCAATGGCTGCCTGACTTGCCACGAAGATTTATATCGGACCGTCCGCCATCAGGTGACTTTCCTCAATTCGCAAGCGATTGAGGAAGAAGGCGCCAAAGGATCAGACTCTTGTTATGGCTGCCATGGCGGCCGTCAATGGTATCGCATTTCATACCCCTATCCGCGCAATCCCTGGCCAGACATGGAGGATATTGTCGATGGCACACCCGAGTGGGCCATAGACCGTCCTGTCCAATCAGATCCCCGTTACAGGAGAGCCAAATGACCGATCCAGTCGTTGATGATGCCGGCGAAAAGCATGTTATCGACCTGAAGAAACAAAACGCCAACAATGCCTTCACAAACAGCGGCTTTCCTCGCGTCAAACTTAACATGAACCGACGCGCTTTTCTGCGTTCGACCGTCGCGGGCGTATTTGCGGCTGGATTGGTGCCGCTTGTTGGCACGAAAAAAGCCTCAGGGTTTGCCTACGAACCTTATCCGCGCGACGATGATCTCGAAACCGTGGTTACCAGTTGCGCCCACAATTGTGGATCGCGACACATGCTTGTCGCCCACAAGAAGGGGGACGTTATCGTCCGGCTGTCGAGTGACGACGGCAGGTATCAGCAGGACGGTCATTTTGGCAAGGACACCGAAGCGGAACCGCAGGTGCGCGCTTGTCTTCGCGGTCGCTCCTATCGTCTGAGGCTCTATTCGCCCGAACGCCTGCTTTATCCGATGATCCGTGTCGGAGAACGCGGTGAGGGTAAATTCAAACGCGTCTCCTGGGACTACGCGCTCGATTTCATTGCAACCCAGATGAACTACATCAAGCAGACCTATGGACCGCAAGCATTGCTCGACCAGAGCTACGCTGGGGCGTCCTATGGCGTCCTGCACAATTCCGACCAGATAGAAGGCCTCCAGGCGCGCTTCATGGGCATGTTCGGCTGCCGCACGAGTTCATGGTCCGTACCATCCTATCAGGGCACGACATTTTCATCTCGGATTACGTTCGGCACAACTCAGGACGGCAACGAGGACGATGCATTTGCCCATTCCAAGCTCATAATAATGTGGGGATGGAATCCGGCCTATACCTTCCACGGCGGCAATACGTTCTATTATATGCGGCTCGCCAAGCAACGTGGCTGCAAATTCGTCCTGGTCGATCCTCAACATACCGATTCTGCAGCAGCCTACGATGCGTGGTGGATCCCGATCCGTCCTAACACAGACGCAGCCATGCTGGCGGGAATGGCCTATTACATCTTCGACAACAACCTGCAGGACCAGGATTTCATCAACCGGTTTTGCCAAGGAATGGATCCAGGCACCATGCCGGATTGGGCAAGCGGCCAGGAAAGTTTCAGGGAATACCTTGCCGGCAGGAGTGACGGCATCCCCAAAACTCCGGAGTGGGCCGCAGAGATCTGCGGCGTCTCGGCTGAAGATATCAAGAAACTGGCCCATATGTATGCGACGACCAAACCGGCAGCGTTGAAAGCGTCTTGGGCGCCGGGACGAAACGCATATGGTGAGCAATATAACCGAATGGCGGCGGCGGTGCAGGCCATGACCGGCAATATTGGCGTCCTGGGGGGCTGTGCCGAAGGAGTCGGCAAGGGTTGGCATGCAGAGGCCGGAGCCTATCCGTACGATCAGCATTCCAACTTGTGGTGGGCGTCGATCAAATCCGATCGGTGGGCGCATATCGTGCTGAACTATCCCAATGTGACACGCGAAGAGGCCGGTCTCTGGCCGCGCCAGGACAACTTGGACGGCGTGGTGCCCAACATCCGCGGCATTTTCAGGCGGGGATCCAACTGGTTCAATCAACTTACCAACATCAACAAGGAAATCGCCGCGATCAAGAAACTTGACCTTGTGGTCTGCATGGATTCCACCATTACGCCGTCAGGACTGTGGGCCGACGTTCTTTTGCCTATCGCGACCCACTTTGAACGGCACGATGTGGCCTTGCCCTGGTATAAGGGCCACTACTACATCCATCGCCCGAAAGTCATTGAGCCCCTGGGCGAAAGCAAGACCGACTTCCAAGTCTATACAGAACTGGCCTATCGGCTTGGATTTGGACCGGCATTCAACCCGAAGGCCGATCGCAGCTATTTCACCTATCCGGACGCTGTCGACGATGCGTATTTGCGCGAATGGTGGCAGAACAAGGTGATGGCGCATCAGCATGTCACCATGCCGTGGGATGAGTTCAAGAAACGTGGTATCTACAAGTTTGTCCTACCCCAACCGCATGTCGCCTTCCGCGAGCAGATTGAACAGGGTGCTAGATTTCCGACGCCCTCCGGCAGGATCGAAATTTTTTCAACCACCCTGGCGCAAACTCCGGATTTCAGCACAACTCAGTGGGGTTATTACATTCCGCCGATTCCCAAGTGGATCGAGCCCTGGGAATGGTTGGGGCATAAAAATGCCGTGCAGTATCCATTCCATGTCATCACGCCGCACCCGCGTTGGCGGACACATTCAATCTTCAACAACATTCCATGGCTCAGGGAGACCTTTGAGCAGGAAGTCACAATCAACGCTTCTGACGCAAGGAAACTGGGGATCAAGACGGGTGATACCTGCGAGATATGGAACGACCGCGGCAAGATCGTCGTGCCCGCCTATGTAACCGAACGCTGCATGCCTGGCGTTCTTGTCGTTCATGAAGGTGCATGGATGGATCTTGACGATGATGGCGTCGACCGCTCAGGCAATCCCGACTTTCTCACTCTCGATGAGCCAAGCCCTGCCGGTGCTTTTGCCTACAACACAATTCTGGCCAATATCGCCAAATCCAGTCTTGAGCACCGGCCCGGTTGGGACCGCTTGGCGAACTCTCGCAGTCATGTATTCGGCAAAGACCTCTAACTCCAGATCGAGATTCTACAGAAATGGCTCAGCAAATCGACAAGGCTAAGATCAAGGAAAACGTCAAGCGCATTAAGCGTGAGACCTACACGCCGGTTGTTCCTGACATGCAGTTGGGTTTCGTCCATAACAACGTGGACTGCATCGGCTGCCGCGCTTGCGAAATGGCCTGTAAAGACAAGAACGGCCTGCCCCCCGGACCACGTTTTCGGCGCGTGCAATATATCGAGGGCGGCACCTATCCTGATGTGTACGCCTACAAGGTCAACATGTCCTGCAACCACTGTGAAGAGCCAGCCTGTCTACCTGCCTGCCCGACCGGCGCGATCTTCAAGCGGCAGAAGGATGGTATCGTCGACATCGATTCTTCGTTGTGCATCGGATGCCGCAAATGCGAGGCGGCCTGTCCGTTCGGAGCGCCTCAGTTCATCCCCGAGCAGAACATCGTTTCCAAGTGCAATATGTGCGTTGACGAAATCGATGCCGGCCGCAAGCCCTATTGCGTTATGGCCTGCATGATGCGAGTGCTGGATATCGGCCCGATTGACCAGCTTCGTGGTGGTACTTATGAGACAAAGGCGGTTGGCCAAAACGACCGGGTCGTCGATCATGTCAAATCCATGGCCGATCCGGAACTCACCAATCCATCGATCGTCTTCGTTCCCCATAGCAAAGGAACGGAAGAATGAGCGAAGGCTCGCCTGAAGCTGCCGGTAACGACTCCGTTGGTCTGGCAGAATCCGCCACAATAATACGGGTTTTGGCGGAGGATCTGCTTTTTCTTGCGAGCCTCCATGAACGCGAATTCGAAGCTGATGAACTGCGCGAACTCGCCGCCCACCCCATGACCGACCGGCTCAATATCCTGTTCCAGACTGAGCGATTCGCGCAATCCCTGAAGCTGGCCGATGACGGACTCGCCCGGCTTCGAGAAACCGAAATCGAAGTGTTTACCGATCAACTGGCAGCGGATTATTCGGACATATACCTCACCCACAAATGCCGGGCTGCGCCGACCGAGTCCGTCTGGCTGGACGAAGACGGGCTGGAGCGCCAGCAGCCAATGTTCGAAGTGCGTAGATGGTATGAGGACTTCGGCGTAAGCGCTCCGAATTGGCGAACCAGGCCTGATGATCACATCGCGCTTCAATTGCAGTTCGTGGCCCATCTTCTCATGCTAGAGGAGCCGGGAATTGAACCGCCGCGGCTGGCGGGTTGTTTTCTGGACGAACACCTCCTCGTCTGGGTGGACCTGTTTGCCAGTCGCGTTGCGGAACGATGCAGCACGACCTTCTATGCTGGTGTTGCCACGCTCACTGCAGCCTATGTGGATGCGGCACGCGAATTGATTGCCGGTTTCCCAGAATGCGAAAGGCCGGCGCCTGAACGACGGCGCAAGGCTGCCGGACCGATTGCACAGGAAATAGAGCCTACCGCGGAAGACGGCCAGGCCTATATGCCCGGAGCAGCTCCCGGCTGGTGACGGGATGACAGGCGGTGGTGGTCTTTATCGCACCCCAATCCCCATGCTCATCAACCGTGGGCAGGGATGGACGAAGAAACGATAGAGTGGGAGAAAGGGCGGTCGCTTCAATCAGGCCCGCAGCACCGCCTCAAAGCGAATGCGGATTGAGCCGTCACCGAAAACAGGAGATTGACGGTGCATGCAACCGTTTCATTCCGCTCTTCCTTTCTGAGTTGGAGTTTGGTCCGCCTATCGGAATCCGGGTTTATTGCGCGCCTGGTCTGCCCCATCGGGCAGGCGCTGGCCAGGTTGATCCGGATCAATGACTTGAAGCACCTTGGTGCCTACAAATTCCTGCCGGCACATTGTGGAGAGGAGAGCACGAGGCGTTTTTTCATCAGCATCACCGCTTGGTCGATGGGTCATTCGAGGCTTTACGAGCAACGACGCTTTTGGTTCGAAATCACGGTTGGGCGAGTTTTTTCTGGGATTTGCCTGCTTGTTTCCGGGAAAGCGAAAAGAGTTCAACTGTGCAACACGAGCACATCCACGGCCCCAGTCCCGCTTCCGATCCGGATGCTGCAATGAGAACGCCCCGTTGGCTGCAACAAATTGTACGGTGGCCCAACAAGCGCCTGCACCGGAAGTTCTTTCTCATACTGGCGACTGCGCTGTCGGCCACATCGCTTCTGTTTCTGGTTTTGGTTGTCACGCTATACAGAAATCAGCTGGTTGAGGAACATACCAGGGCATCAATGCAGGTAAACCGGCTGCTTGAGGCATCCCTAAAGAATGCCATGTTGAAACGGGACCTGGACGGACTGCGAGAAATAGTCCGGCAACTCGGCGATCAAGAAGAGATTGTCGCCGCTATGATCCTCAATCGCAAATTTGATATTCGTTTTTCGTCTCTATCTGACAGAATAGACAGCAAGCTGGAAACATCCGAAATCCGGGAAGCTCTAGCGACCAGGACACCCCAGGCAAGCTTCCTTTCAGCAACCGACGGATCAGAACTGCTACGCAGCATAAATCCGGTATCCAATCAGAAAATCTGCAGCGAATGCCACGGCTTGCCCGAAGTAAACCCGGTCAATGGCCTGCTGATCGTCGACTACGATGCAACCGATATCAGGCAAAATGCTCTGAGAACAGCTCTCCTGCTGGGTGCAATCGGCGCCCTCGTGATCCTTGCTGCGGGGCTGATTATCTGGGCTGCCCTTCACAAACTGGTCACCGTCCGGGTGCGTTCCCTGCAAAAAACAAGCCGCAAGCTGGCGGCCGGTGACCTTATGAGCCGTGCCGCATTAGACGGAGCAGATGAAATTTCTGAATTCGGCGCAAGTTTTAATGCGATGGCGGAGTGGCTCGGTAAGACGCTCGCCGATCTGAACAATGCGGGCGAGTTCTTGCAAAGTGTCATTGATGCCATTCCGGACGGTGTTCGCGTGATCGATGACAAATTTAATATTGTCAAGACAAACGATGCCTATTGCCGACAACTTGGCCAGCACAAGCAAGAAGTCGTCGGCACGAAATGCTATGAGTCTAGTCATCAGCGCGATGAACCCTGCGAAATAACAATGGTGCGCTGTCCCGTGGTGGAATTGCGGAATTCGGCTGAATCCACACTCAAGATTAGCCAGCGTCACTTGTCTTCCGATGGCCGGGAGCTTTTTGTTGAAGTCTCAGCCGCGCGCATTGACCTGACTATCCACGGGAAACGAATTCCATGCATTGTCGAATCCATCCGCGATCTGGCTGCGCAGGCCAAGATCTCACATGAGCAGCGATTGTCGGAAATCGGCCTCCTCGCAACAGGGGTCGCGCACGAAATCCATAATCCCCTGTCATCGATCCAACTCGCTCTGAAAGCCTTACAATCCGATCTGGAGTCCGGTGGATCCAGCGCGGACGCAAACGACTATTTCGAAATTGCAGAGACAGAAATCGGCAAATGCCTGAAGGTTACGGACGGGCTGATGATGCTGAGCGAGCCGCCGTCCGCTTCACCGCAGCTCGTCCGAATCGATCATGTCATCCCGCAGGTGATTTCGTTGCTTTCCTACCAGGCGCAACAGGCCAAAATCGAAGTCCAGCTGGAATTGACCGAAGGGCTTCGAATCTTGGCCGCTGACAGCGATGCCCGTATGATTGTCGTAAACCTTGCGCAGAATGCTTTTCACGCAATGCCTGACGGCGGCGTACTTACAATTCGCGGACGAAAGAAGTATGGCAAAATCATAGAACTCCAGTTTGAAGATACCGGCGTCGGCATTCTCCCCTCCAACCTGGACAAGATTTTTTTGCCATACTGGACCAAACGCGGCGACTACAGTGAAGGGCGAGGCCTTGGCTTGTCGATCTGCAGAGCCATCGTCGGTCGCATGGGCGGAAACATCTCAATCGAAAGCGACGTAGGCAAGGGTACCCGGTTTTTCATTGAAATACCTGATGCGGAAGTGGATATTTGACAGTGATGACGGCGACTACCAGCCATAGCCTCAATGCTCTTGTCGTTGAGGATGACAAGACCCTCAACCGGCTGCTCGTTGATCAGTTGCGCCGGCTCGGTTTTGAAACGCGGGGCGTGGTGTCGCGAGCCACTGCGCTGGAGATGCTGGAGGAGTTCGAACCCAGCTTGATTGTCCTCGACATTCGCCTACCCGACACCGAGGAAGTCGAGTTCATAGGTGAATTGTGTGAAATCTGCCCGATTGTAGTTCTAACGGCGTACGGCTCCATCGATCAAGCGGTCAAAGCGGTCAAGGCAGGCGCTTCGGAGTATTTGATCAAACCGGCTTCGCCGCAAAGCATAGAGCTTGCGGTAAACCGAGCGCTTATAACAGCGGCACTCAGAAGAAGTGCAGTTTTTTGGCAGGCGCAGGCCCGGCCCTTGAAGGTTCCCAACATGGTTGGCGTCAGCAAACAATACAACGTTCTGCGGCAGACGATTGAACTCGTCGCGCCGGCGGACACGACCGTTCTGATCGAGGGCGAGAGCGGCGTCGGCAAGGAGTTGGTGGCCGAAGCCATACATGAACTATCCCCCCGCGCCGATGCACCATTCGTCGCGGTAGACTGCTGTACCTTGCACGAGAACCTGTTTGAATCCGAGCTGTTCGGACACGAGCGCGGTGCGTTCACAGGCGCAGACCGAAGGAAAGACGGCCTGATTGAAGTCGCCGAAAAGGGAACAGTGTTTCTTGACGAAATCGGCGAAATCATACCGACGATGCAGGCAAAACTACTCAGGGTACTCGAGACCGGAATATTCCGTCGGCTCGGCGGTACAAAGGATTTCCAGGCAAATGTCCGCTTCGTTGCCGCCACGAACAGCAGCCTGAAAGGTTTGGTCGAAGAGGGCAAATTCCGCCCAGATCTGTTCTATCGCCTTTCCACATTCACGATCGACGTTCCCCCTCTGCGCGAGCGGAGAGGTGATATTGAACCCATTGCAAGGCATTTCCTGGCAACGCGGAAATTTATGCGTAATTTCGAGAAGGACTTCTCGGTACAAGCACTGAAAGCGCTTGCCGGCTACGCCTGGCCAGGCAATGTGAGAGAACTCAGAAATGTTGTAGAACGCGCCGTACTGTTGTCGGGAAATCTGAGAACCATCCAGCAAGGGCACATTTCGCTGCCCGAAGATGCAGACAGATCCGGTCCCAAGGTCGAGCTTTCATTTGATCACGAGCCGACGCTGGAGGAACTGCGGGAAAACTACCTGATACAGCTCCTAGAGACGCATCAGGGGAACCGTCGCGAAGTTGCAAGGGTGCTCGGAGTGAGCGAGCGAAACACCTACAGGCTGATCAAGAAACTCGGGCGCCAGAAGAAGGTTGGCGCTACATTTCTTCCCTAACAAACATTGCTTCATATTCGCCATAGCCATTTGCGTGCAATTCGTTTGCGGGTATGAACCTGAGCGCCGCGGAATTAATGCAATAACGCTTGCCGGTCGGCGGCGGTCCGTCGTCAAAGACATGGCCCAGATGGGAATCGGCGATGCTGCTGCGCACCTCTATGCGAGTCATGAAGAGCTTGTTGTCGGCCTTCTCGACGATCTGAGCTCCCTCGACCGGCCGGGTGAAACTCGGCCAGCCCGTGCCGGACTTGAATTTGTCTTTGGAGGAAAAAAGCGGCTCGCCGCTGACAATGTCGACGTAGAGGCCATCGCGTTTTTCGTTCCAATAAGCATTGTCGAAGGGCGGTTCGGTTCCCTCTTCCTGGGTTATTTCATGCTGCTGGGGCGATAACTTCTTCTTGATTTCCTCATTGGTAGGGCGGAAATAGCGACTTGGCGACGGACGGTAGAGCGCGAAATCCACTTCAAGTTTGCTTCCCCATGTGGTCCGCACGAAGTCAGCCCGACCGGACCCCCGCGTATAATATCTGTAGCGGATCGGATTCTTGGTCGCGTAGTCCTGATGGTGTTCATCGGCAGGGTAGAAAGCCGTAAATGGTATAATGGGAACCTTGATTGGTTTGTCGAAACGGCCGCTTTTATCAAGTGCCTCCCGCGAAGCCCTTGCCTGCCGTTCTTGGATTTCGTTGTGATAAAATATCGCTGGGCTGTATTGCCGTCCGCGATCGAAGAAACTACCCTCGCCATCGGTCGGATCGAAAATACGCCAAAAAACCTCCAGAAGGCCCTCATATGTAATTATGTCGGCGTCGAAGTATACCTGAACGACTTCCCTGTGCCCGGTTTTGCCCCTGGCGACATTTTCGTATCTGGGATTCCTCTCCTCTCCGCCGCTGAACCCTGAAATCGCGGCTTTTACACCAAGAGCTTTTTCAAATCCTTCCTCGACGCACCAGAAACACCCGCCTGCAAAAGTCGCCACTTCGTAGCCATCCAATTCGCTCGAAATTTCTGAAATTACCGGTTCGGCATGACTTGCATAAAACACTGCACCGGCAACCGCCGACGCGAGCAGCGCGAGTGCGGCAAGTGCGAGTAGTCTCATTTTATCACCCGTGGTAATCAAATCGAATAGTTATTTTTGTATACTCTTCATGAGTAGGTTTGAACAATAACGCCGCATCACGAACAGATTACCGGCTGGCCGAACAGCATTTAGCGCCGCCTAAACCGTAACCTCCATTATTACCCCCTGATAATATGCAAATCCATATTCGCGAATGAGTATTATTTGTTCGATGCGGTGGCATCCAGCTCAAACCGGCATTCGACACTAAGCTCTGGGAGGCATCTCGCCGATTCTGTCACATAAACTTTGTGGCTGCAGTTTGGTTTGCGCAGTAATGTCGTAGAATGCTGAAGATGTCCGATGCCGATTCCCGCCTTCAATCATCCAACATTCCGTCTGGTTGTATTTTCGATTTCCACTCAGCTACCGCGATGTCGAGGATCTGCTGGCTGAGCGTGGTATTGATGTTTCTTACGAAACGGTCCGGCGCTGGGCTTTAAAGTTTGGCCGAGTCTATGCAGGAAAACTAAGGAAAGCACGCCCTAAACCAGATGTCCGTTGGCACCTCGATGAGATGTTCGTGTCCATCAACGGCAAACGCATGTATCTGTGGCGTGCAGTCGATTGTGAAGGCGAGGTGCTTGATGTACTGGTTCAATCCCGACGAAACAAGAGGGCTGCGCTCAAGCTGATGCGTAAATAGCTGAAGAAACGGGGTTTTATTCCTGATGCATTTATCACCGACAAACTGCCATCATATGGCGCTGCTTTGAAAGATTTGGGTCTGGCCAAGCGCCATAATTTTGGCGGTTGGAAGAACAACCGGGCAGAGAATTCTCATTTGCAAGTCCGACAATGCGAACGACGAATGCAACGGTTCAAATCAGCTGGATCAGCACAGCGATTTCTGTCCACCCACGCCGCCGTCTAAAACACATTCAACGTCCAACGTCACCTGATCTCCCGCAAGACACTACGCCAATTTCGCAGTGAAGCGATGAGCGTATGGAGGGCTGTGACAGTCGCGGCGTGAGCACAACTGCCGGCCAGTTTCATGCCGCTACGGCTCTACAACGTGACAGTGCCACCCAGACTACGTTGCTGCCTATCCACAGCGAGTGTATCTGCGCACCCTTCGCAGGGATAAAACGGCCTCAAGGCACGCTGCCGATGAGGGACACCGTATTGACCGGACTACATCATCGCCAAGGCCGAGAACTACTACATTTCGATCAACCAAGAAGAAGGTTTTTCAGGGAAGCCTCCTGACGAACGGGATTCCGAAGTAGGGGGATCAAGGCGTTCCAGTCAACCTCGATGTCGGGTTCGGGTCGTTTTTCCCCTTGCCGGCCATCCAACCTTGCTCTGATTGCGACACCATGTTCAAGTCCGGTTTCGGAACCGCGGGCCGATCTCAGGTTCCACCCTTTTGGCGGCCAAACTACTTCAAGTTATGTTCCCGTTGGACCGATATGTTCCTCTATATGGCATCCAACCTCCACATAAAAAGAGAACTGGGGTATCACCGGGGGTACGAGGGAATTCCCGATTCCTATTTTTTCAATTTTTTCAAAATTTTATTAGCTATTTGCGAGTCCTCTTCTGGATACAAATCTTAAGTTAAACCCGCTCTCTTAACTCATCCAACAAATCCGCCCACTCCTGCATCAGCGCTACCCGCCGCTCCCAGTAGGAGGCGCGATTGTACGTCCGGCGGATCGGATTGGGATCTTGGTGGGCCAGCACCGCCTCAATAACATCCGGGTCATAGCCTCTCGAATTAAGAATGGAACTGGCCGATACTCGGAAGCCGTGTGCAGTCACTTCTTCCTTGGAATAACCCATCCGACGCAGAGACGCGTTGAAAGCGTTATTGGACACCGGACGTTGTTTGGAGCGAATTGATGGAAACACCAGCTCCGAGCCATCTGAGAAGGACCAGATGTCGTTCAGTACTGCCAGCGCCTGCTTGGATAATGGCACGTCATGCGGCTGACGCATTTTCATGCGCTCAGGTGGAATGCTCCAAACCGCCGATTTGAGATCAAACTCGGAGCGGGTGGCCAAACGTACTTCACCTGGTCGCACACAGGTCAGTGCTAGGAACTTGAGGGCGGCTGTGATCGTCGGCCAGCCATCGTACTCGTCAATGGTTTGGAGAAGTTTTCCAAACTCCCTCTCACTGGCAATCGCAGCCCTACCTACCACCTTCGGCGGCAGAAGCGCTCCGTGGAGCGGAATGGTCGGGTTAGACTCGGCGCGCAGCGTGACGATGGCGTATTTGAAGACGCTTCCGATCGTTCCGCGCAACCTTCGCGCGGTCTCACGTCGTCCGCTTCTTTCAATTCGTCTTAGA
>JAAEPA010000502.1 GCA_024222475.1 Gammaproteobacteria bacterium
CTGAGCTGGGAGGTGTTTCGCGACACCCTCATCGAGCAGGCCGAACAGGGCGTGGATTATTTCACCATTCATGCCGGTGTACTACTGCGCTATGTGCCGCTCACCGCCAAACGGGTCACCGGTATCGTCTCCCGCGGCGGGTCCATCATGGCGAAATGGTGCCTGGCGCATCACCGGGAGAGTTTTCTTTATACGCGTTTCGAAGAGATCTGCGAGATCATGAAGGCCTATGACGTGGCCTTTTCCCTAGGTGACGGGCTGCGCCCCGGCTCAATCGCCGACGCCAACGATGCGGCTCAGTTCGGTGAGCTCGAAACCCTGGGCGAGTTGACCGAGATTGCCTGGAAGCATGATGTGCAGGTCATGATCGAAGGCCCCGGCCATGTCCCGATGCAACTGATCAAGGAAAACATGGACAAGCAGCTCGAAGACTGTTTCGAGGCCCCCTTCTATACCTTGGGTCCCTTGACCACCGATATCGCCCCCGGTTATGACCATATCACATCTGGTATCGGCGCCGCCATGATCGGTTGGTACGGTACCGCGATGCTCTGCTATGTCACCCCCAAGGAACATCTCGGTCTACCCAATAAACAAGACGTTCGCGAAGGCATCATCACCTACAAGATCGCCGCCCATGCCGCCGATCTGGCCAAGGGCCACCCAGGGGCCCAGATTCGTGACAATGCACTGTCCAAGGCCCGTTTCGAGTTTCGCTGGGAGGATCAGTTTAATCTGGGGCTGGACCCGGAGCGGGCCCGGGAGTACCACGACGAGACCCTGCCTAAGGACTCCGCCAAGGTAGCCCATTTCTGTTCCATGTGCGGCCCGCATTTCTGTTCCATGAGGATCACTCAAGACGTACGGGACTATGCCCGAAGCAAAGGCATCGGAGATGTCAATGCCGCCGTGGCGGAGGGGCTCAAGGAGAAGGCCGAGGAGTTTATTAACGATGGCGCCGAGATTTATAAAAAGGCATAAGGGATTGAAGCTGAAACGTTTCGAAATAGACGGATTTGGTCGAATTTTCTGACGATTCTCGGTAAATGGCTTGAGCCATTTACCGAGAATCGTCAGGGAAATGTATCGGTACCAAGGGGTTTTCAGCTGATTAGTTTTACCAGACAGCTTTTCACAATCCCCTATCTACCCTTCGGCTCCGATCTCCAGTACAAACGGTCTTCGCCCTCGTCCATGGGCGTTTTATAGTAGCAGCCGCAAAGATTCCCTTCCTGGACTTAAGGTCAACCACATCTCGCCAATTCGTTATTCAAAACGTTCGATAAGGAATGCGAATGAAATAACTTCCCTAACTGGCGCCGAATGATCGTTTGTATTCAAGGCGCGGCAACAGGCGCATAGCCTAGCTATGTCACTGTTGGCGCAACGCCGAAGACGGACGATAAGGCAAGTCAGATAGGGAAGTTATTTAGGTAGCCTTCCTAAGGGGCCAGAGACTCAAAGAAGACGTGTGCTGGCCGTTTGGTGTGCCACTGAGTGATGCGAGCTGTGTCTGGATTCGTAACATTGGCCATCAGCAGAAAGGTTAAACATGGATAATCGATTCTACGAACGGCCTATCCTTAATTCCCCCTACGAGTACCCAGCGCGGTACTGGGAGCTTGATGAGCAGGGCCAGCCAACGCACCAGATAATCGAGAGCCGCCGCAGGGCAGAGTTTATCACGCCTATCCCGAAACCCAGAAAGCGCAAGGGATCGGCGAAGCAAGGGCAACTGCTCTTCGACGAAGGCAAAGGTCTGTCCACAGAGGCGCAGCAATACGACCATACGGCGATCATCAATGGTGTTCGCCAGCAGGTCGATAAATGGCGAACTCTGCCGAATCCCAAAGACTGGCGGGTCACACCAGAAACGGCTCGTTTGCTCCAACATTGGCGGCATCATTACTTCAGCAGTATCCGGCCTTTCTTCTGTCAGATCGAAGCCGTCGAAACAGCGATCTGGTTGACAGAGGTCGCTCCCAAAGCCGGAAAGATTGGCAGAGGTTTACTGGAACACCTTGCCAATGCGAACAATGATGCCAACCCGGAAATTATGCGTCTGGCCCTGAAGCTGGCGACAGGTGCAGGTAAAACCACCGTCATGGCCATGTTGATTGCTTGGCAAACCATTAACGCGGTGCGCAAGCCACAGAGTAAAAGATTCACCCGCGGATTCTTGGTCGTTGCCCCTGGCCTGACCATCCGAGACCGACTGCGTGTTCTCCAGCCCAACGACCCCGACAGCTACTTTCTGAGTCGCGAGCTGATTCCTGGCGACATGATTGCCGATCTGGAGCGGGCCAAGATCATCATCACCAACTATCACGCCTTCAAACTTCGTGAGCGCATCAAGCTCTCAAAGGGCGGTTGTTCACTGCTCCAGGGTCGAGGCGAGGTACTGAATACCCTGGAAACCGAAGGGCAGATGCTCCAGAGGATGATGCCCGACCTAATGGGCATGAAAAACATCATGGTGATCAACGATGAGGCCCACCACTGCTATCGAGAGAAACCTGAAGAGGATGACGTCGTTGCTCTCAAGGGCGATGCTAGGAAAGAGGCGCAGAAAAACAGCGAGGCCGCCGCAAGGCTCTGGATATCCGGCATCGAAGTGGCCAACCGTAAACTCGGTGTGGACCGTGTTATCGACCTGTCAGCCACGCCTTTCTTCCTAAGTAGTTCCGGTTATGCAGAGGGCACTCTGTTCCCTTGGACGATGAGTGATTTCTCGCTTATGGACGCCATCGAATGTGGCATCGTCAAACTGCCACGAGTGCCGGTAGCCGACAATATTCCCGGTGGGGACATGCCTAAATTTCGTAACCTTTGGGAACATATTCGCACCCGTATGCCGAAGAAGGGCAGGGGTAAGGCAAAAACACTTGACCCACTCAGCCTGCCCGTCGAACTGCAAACTGCCTTGCAAGCCCTTTATGGGCATTATGAGAAGACCTACGAGTTATGGAAGGATGCCGGGGTTCGCGTGCCACCCTGCTTCATCTTGGTCTGTAACAACACCTCCACTTCTAAGCTGGTGTACGACTTTATCTCGGGCTTTCACCGGGAGAATGATGACGGGTCAACGACTCTTGAGAACGGGCGCCTGCCGCTGTTCCGAAACTTTGACGAGCACGGCAACAAGATTGCGCGGCCGCGCACCTTGTTGATCGATAGTGAGCAACTGGAATCCGGCGATTCGCTGGACAAGAAATTCCATGACATGGCTGCCGATGAGATCGACCGCTTTCGCCGTGAAATCGTCGAACGTACTGGTGATCGCCGCCAGGCGGAGAACATCACTGAGCAAGACCTGCTTCGAGAGGTCATGAACACCGTCGGCAAGCAAGGTCGACTGGGAGACTCCATTCGCTGTGTTGTTTCAGTTTCCATGCTCACCGAAGGCTGGGACGCCAACACTATCACCCATGTGCTGGGCGTAAGGGCCTTTGGAACCCAGCTTCTCTGTGAACAAGTGATTGGCCGTGCCTTGCGCCGTCAATCCTACGATCTCAATGAAAAAGGGCTATTCAACGTTGAATATGCGGACGTACTGGGGATCCCCTTCGACTTTACGGCCAAGCCGGTGGTTGCGCCTCCACAACCGCCTCGCGAGACCATCCAGGTCAAGGCCATTCGTCCTGATCGCGATGCCCTCGAAATCCGCTTCCCGCGGGTGGCAGGCTACCGAGTCGAACTGCCCGAGGAGCGCCTGACCGCCGAGTTTAACGATGACTCCGTGCTGGAACTCACCCCGGGTCTCGTTGGCCCTTCGATCACCAAGAACGCCGGCATCATCGGTGAAGACGTCGAGCTGAGCCTGGAGCATCTAGAAGACATGCGACGTTCCACGTTGCTGTTCCATATCACCCAGCGGTTGCTCTACACAAAATGGCGCGATCCGGGCGAAGAACCTAAATTGCACCTCTTTGGTCAATTAAAACGCATCACCAAGCAGTGGCTCGATAACTGTCTAGTCTGCAAGGGCGGCACCTATCCCGCCCAGCTCATGTACCAGGAACTGGCCGACATGGCCTGTGAAAAGATTACCGCCGGCATCACACGTTCACTGGTGGGTATGCGCCCCATCAAGGCCGTGCTCGATCCCTATAACCCCATCGGATCCACCGCCTATGTCAACTTCAATACCTCGAATACCGACCGTTGGGAGACGGACGCCAGGCGCTGCCATATCAATTGGGCAATCCTCGATAGCGACTGGGAAGGTGAATTTTGTCGGGTAGTCGAATCGCATCCGAAGGTGAAAGCCTACGTCAAGAACCACAACCTCGGGCTGGAAGTGCCGTATCGCTACGGTTCCGAGACACGCAAATACATCCCCGATTTCATCGTCAACATCGATGATGGCCACAGTGGCGAAGATCTGCTGCATCTGATTGTAGAGATCAAGGGCTATCGGCGCGAGGATGCGAAAGAGAAGAAGGCGACTATGGAAACCTACTGGGTGCCTGGTGTTAACAACCACGGTCAGTATGGTCGCTGGGCCTTCGCAGAATTTACTGATGTTTATGAGATGCAAACTGACTTCGAGGAAAAGGTCGAAGCCGAGTTCAATAAAATGATCGATAGTTTATTGACAGGAACCGCGAATGAACGCGAATGAACGCCAATTGATATTCAAGGATGAGGTACATCAGGTGGTGGGTTGTGCAATGGAAGTGTTGAATACGCTGGGGCATGGTTTGCTGGAAAAGCCTTATGAAAATGCGCTGGTGGTGGAATTTAGATTGTGCAACATTCCTTACCGGCAGCAACCACGATTCGATGTGAACTACAAATCGGTTAAGGTGGGTGAATACGTGCCAGACCTAATCTGTTTTGACCAAATCGTGGTGGATACAAAGACCATTGAAAAAATAACCAACCACGAAATTGGACAGGTGATGAATTATCTGAAAATTACCGGCCTGAAACTTGGCCTGCTGCTCAATTTTAAGCACGCCAGGCTTGAGTGGAAGCGCGTTGTATTGGAGGAGAACCGCGAATGAACGCGAATAGACGCGAATGTTTTTTTAGGTGGCTCATTGATGTTGCTGGTGTTTTCAGGTTAAGGGACAAACCCAAAACAAAAGAATATTTATTATTAGCGTTCATTCGCGTCCATTAGCGGTTCAAAAAACATGGCAAGAAAACCCAAACAGAAAAAAAGCGTCGAAACCCTCACACACGAAGAAGCAAGTCGCAAAAACATTCCGACTGCCGAATATCACTCGGTGATGCGGAAAGACGAACAAAGCCCGATCCGAGTAGCCTACGAGCGCCGTAATCGTGATCTTGACCCGCAGCTGGTATGGCGAGGAAAGGATGAGCAAGACTGGTC
>JAAEPA010000503.1 GCA_024222475.1 Gammaproteobacteria bacterium
ATGAGTGGGAAACGGTCGATATCCGCATTCTTGAGGAGCTGCTGGGCTTTGATATCGACGAAATCACGAACCCTATCGAGGAGTTTTTTGATTGGTTTGGGATCACGCTCGAAATTGGGGACAACATCGACACTATCCCCCTGACCCAACACCATCCCGAAAATCGGGAATTGGGCATCCGGCAAGCCTCGGCCGGGATACCTCGCTTGACATTAGGCATAATTGTGGCCTTGTTCCCAATCATCGAGGCCAATATTTCCTTGATGTTAGCCCTGGCCGCCAGCTTTATTTACCTCTCGCTGCCGGTGGTCATTCTCTTTGGTTTTTTCCTGCCGACGGAGGCGATGGTCAACCGGCTGCTGATGCAGTTTGTGAATGTCATCATCCGCACCCTGGTCATCAGTGGTATTGTGGCCGTCTTTATGCTGATTCTGATGGATAACGCCTTGAGCGGGACGATTATGTCCTATCTGGGATTGGTCGGGGTCGGGCTGGTCGGCGGCTGGTTCTTGATGCGAATGGCCACCGCCACGATGAAGGAATCAATGAGCCAGTCGATGAATGCCGTCGGCTCGGTCTGGATGGGCAGCGCCACCGGCTTGATGGGCCAGTCTGCGGCCGGCACAGCAGCCACGGCGATGGGCGCGGCC
>JAAEPA010000504.1 GCA_024222475.1 Gammaproteobacteria bacterium
CCTTTCTTATGATGCTCAGGCCAGGAATAGCTTTTATAGTGCTCAGGCCAGGAGTACCTCTTGGCATGCTTGCCCTTGTACTTATAGTGATCAGGCTTGTGCTCATAGGGCCAAGAGTAGTGCTTCTTATGATGGCCGTTTTTACCGTTCTTGCCGGGCTTGTACCAGGATTTACCTTTCTTATGATGCTTCGGCCAGGAATAGCTTTTATAGTGCTCAGGCCAGGAGTAGTTTTTGGCATGCTTGCCCTTGTACTTATAGTGATCCGGCTTGTGATCATAGGGCCATGAATAATGCTTTTTGTGATGACTTTTAGCCTCGACCGTAGTGCTCAGAGGCAATGCGGCAACACTTAAGCAAAGTACCGCGGCCGTAGATACAGCCAACCTGCGCGTGACAGACCGTAGGGTCGTATGCTCTATTTCGAGTAAACTCGTAGGTTTCATGTCGTTGATATCTCCTTTACTTCTCGCTGTTGTATTACTCAACTTTCATGGCTACGCTGACAATGCGACCGACTGCCGACTAAAACAGTCGATAGCGTTGCAGGCAGAGCCTCGAAAGTTGAATTTCCAGTTTCTTATCAGTGAGTTGCATTACCTCCTCTAGGTAGATTTAACAAGTTATCCCTACCGATAAGCAATGGTGATTCACAGTAATGCGATTACCATGCCAAAACCATAAAAAAGCGATCTTTCCATTCTTAACCTAATGGTTTTTATATCTATTATATCTTTTGTAAGCTCTAATTCACTCTACGGGAAAACCCTCCTTATGGTTTCAACTTTATAACATATAAAAATTAATTGTCATCTTTATTACAACATTTAATAGCATTATACTCATGAGGGACGAGTTTTCTGGTGCACAGCATGCTGTCAAGTTTGTTGCAGAACTCGTGCTCTATCAACGTAACTGTGCGAGTTCAGTTAGCTTGTCAACGTTCACGGCAAGACGCGTCTCGCAGGTAATGGCCCATTCCCTTATCAAGAGGCGCAACGCCGTCCGTGGGCGTTGACAAGCTAACCCGATGGGCGTCCCTGTAGTGTTCCGCAGCAAGGCGCCGCGCGAAGGCAATATCTATCACCTTGTCGAGCACTGCAACGCTGCGGCGGGACACCACAGGAACGCTGAATCCGTACACCTACATTGATAGAGCACCAGGCGCATCAAGCAATGGTGACCTCGCTGGAAAGATAGACGTCCTGAATGGTATTCAACAGCTTTATCCCCTCGTCCATAGGCTTTTGAAAGGCCTTGCGCCCTGAGATCAATCCCATGCCCCCAGCGCGCTTGTTGATCACCGCGGTGCGTACTGCCTGATGCAGGTCGTTGTCGCCCGACGCGCCGCCTGAATTGATCATCCCCACTCGACCCATATAGCAATTGGCCACCTGGTAACGCACCAGGTCGATGGGGTGCTCGCTGGTCAGCTGCTCATAGACCTTTGGATGCGTCTTGCCGAAACCGATGGCAGTGTAGCCCCCATTGTTTACCGCCAGTTTTTGTTTGACGATGTCGGCGTCGATGGTGACCGCCAGGTGATTAGCCTGCCCGGTGAGATCCGCCGAGGCGTGATAATCCACCCCTTCGTGCTTGAAGTGCGGGTTGCGTAAATAGGCCCACAGCACTGTCGTCATACCCAGTTCATGGGCCTGCTGGAAGGCCTCACTCACCTCTTGGATCTGTCCGCGCGACTCCTCTGAACCGAAATAGATGGTGGCCCCCACCGCGACCGCCCCCATATCGAAGGCCTGTTCCACACTGGCGAACATGGTCTGGTCATAGATACTCGGATGGGTCAGCAGTTCATTGTGGTTGAGCTTGACCAGGAAGGGGATCTTGTGCGCATATTTACGCGCCACCGAACCCAATACCCCCAAGGTAGAGGCCACCGCATTGCAGCCTCCCTCCATGGCCAGGCGTACGATGTTCTCCGGATCGAAATACAGAGGATTGGGAGCAAAGGAAGCCCCACCGGCATGCTCCACCCCCTGATCAACAGGCAGTATGGAGATATAGCCCGTACCGGCCAGGCGGCCATTATTGAACAGGGCGCTGTGATTACGCAGCATCCTGGAAATACGGTTCTTTGGGGCCACTACTCGGTCCACGAAATCGGGACCTGGAAGATGTAAGGTCTCTTTGGGAATACCCGTGCATCGATAACTCAAGAGTGATTCCGCCTCATCCTGCAAGATGGCTGTAATATCTGTCATTAAATTTTATCTCTAGTTTGTTGTTGCGTATTATAGACATGGTGATTAGCAGCTGTCTCCTGCAGAGCCGTGTCGGATGATACCGAGGTCCTGCTAGGAGCCTGTCAGCCAATCGTACCAACAAAGATAGCACGACTGAATGCCGGGAAAAGGGAATTTTTTATTACTGTTATGCGTCTATTCCGGCATCATGCTCAGACGCGATAGACATATTCCTTGCCGCTCTCCCGTTCGCAATCCTGAGGATAGCTGTTGCGCTTGTCCGCATAATATTGCACGCGATGATCGCGTTCAAATCTTTACAACTGTTCTTCTGTTAATACCTGCATATTGATTTCCTGAAATTTTTTCAGGACCGAATATTCTGCTTTACGCTTCACTTTAACACTCGACATGCAGCACAAAGCGCCGGGCCCAGCAGGGCCGTTCGATCGTTGAGAATGACCTTAACCGGCATGCCCTCGAGCAGGGGCTGCATGCGACCCTTGGCAATGAAGGCGGACATGAAGTTTGGACCCTTGATCCTTTCCAGGATCTTGGGGGCGATCCCGCCACCGATATAGACACCACCGGTGGCCATCACCTTGAGGGCCAGATTACCGGCCTCGACGCCATAGAGATGGGCGAAGAGATCCAGGGCCTGTGAGCATAGGGGACAACGCCCTGCTAAACCCGCTGTGGATATCGCGGCGGCCACGTCGTTGTTGTGCAACTCCTCCTGCAATCCAGCCGGGCCTTCAACGCGATGATGTTCAGTCAAAAATTGATATACATTGACCAGCCCCGGCCCGGAAAGCACGCGTTCCCAGCTCACATGCTGAAAACGCTTGGCCAGATATTCCAACAGGGCCGTCTCGAGCGCATCACCAGGACTGAAATCGGTATGTCCACCTTCGGTGGCAAAGGGGCGATGTTGGCTACCGTCCCAGTACATGCCCGCCTCTCCCAGTCCCGTACCTGCAGCGATGACCGCCGCATTTCCTTGTGCTTGCGGGTCGCCTGGATTGAGGACGAAAAAATCTTTCTCTTTCAGGGCCGCGATACCCCAGGCATTGGCCTCCAAATCGTTGATAAGATAGACCCGCTCAAACCCCTGTTCCAGAGCCAGCCGATGGGCATCCACCGTCCAAGGTAGATTGGTGGTCTCGCAACGACCCGATTTAATCGGGCCGGCAATGCCGAATGAGGCGATGCGGCAGGCGCCGTCAAACCCATCAAGGAATCTGCTCACCAGGATATCCAGCGAATCGTATCGAACACTATCATAGGATTGCTCAGCCAAGACGATGGGCCACCGCTCCTTGCCGACCTCGAACACGGCCAACCGGGTCTTGGTACCGCCGATATCACCGGCCAATATCCGCATACCTATGACCTCCCCTGGTCTTGCGGGACCAACACCGCAGCACCCCGCAGGCGCCCATGACGCAAGTCCTCCAGAGCGGTATTGGCCTCGGACAAGCTATAGCGCTGCACGTGAGTCTTTACTGGTACCTTGGGGGCCAGCGCCAGGAACTCCTCGGCATCTCGGCGCGTGAGATTGGCCACCGAGCGAACTATGCGCTCCTCCCACAGTATGCTATACGGAAAAGATGGGATGTCACTCATATGGATACCGGCACACACCACCGTCCCGCCCCGAGCCAACGCCCGCAGCGCCGTCGGCAACAAACTGCCCACGGGGGCGAAGATAATGGCCGCATCCAACGCCTCTGGCGGTGAGTCCTCCGAGGAACCCGCCCACTCGGCGCCAAGCTCCCTGGCAAATTCCTGGGCATCCGTGTCACCAGGGCGGGTAAAGGCGAACAGTCTTTTTCCTTGGTGCACGGCCACTTGGGCGATGATGTGAGCCGCGGCGCCGAATCCGTAAAGTCCGAGCCGTTGCGCATCACCCGTCATACGATAAGAACGGTAGCCGATCAGCCCGGCGCATAACAGAGGCGCGGCCTCAATATCGGAGTAGAATTCGGGGAGGGGAAAACAATACCGTTGATCGGCCAGCGTATACTCAGCATAGCCCCCATCGATCTGATAACCTGTGTACCGAGCCTGGACACAAAGATTCTCCCGTCCCGATCGGCAATATTTACACTCGCCGCAGGACCATCCCAACCAGGGTATACCCACTCGCTGCCCCTGGGCAAAGCGCTCTACACCTTGTCCCAAAGACACCACCCGGCCGACAATCTCATGACCTGGAACGATAGGCAGTTTGGGCTCGGTCAGATCACCATCGACTACATGCAAATCGGTACGGCATACCCCGCAGGCCGCCACCTTGACCAAGACCTGTCCCCGAGCAGGTTCCGGCACCGGCCGTTGCACCTCTTTCAGTGTGGTATGGGGTCTCTCGAGTATCATGGCATGCATGTGTATTTCTCCTCGGGTGAGATGTATTATCGCTAGGATAGCTATCCGAGAATGATCGCCGTAGCGAGGGCAAGGCCAGCTGAGTCAAATTTTTCGTTCATTTAATTAAGAGTATAACCCTTCTCCTAAGATTCTGTGCGCACCACAATAGAGCTAGGCGCGCTCATTTAGTGCGCACCGATCAATCGGATGCGCTAAATCTTACTAAATTTTGCCATTTCTCTATCGGGTACAAAACCTGCATAGGAGCCTGTCAGATTTAGGTGATCATCGCGGGGAAAAGACGGTTTGAGCCAGATTTGTCGATCGTTTGAGGCGAATAGCGATAGCGTGTAACGAAAAGGATCGATAAATCCGGCTTTTCCGCAGTAAATCCTCCTAACCCGGATATTTCATGAAGTTACGCGATGCTCGCGTAGAGATTTATTTACACAAGAAATTTTTCGAAGGAGCGGCGTATCCACGATTACGGCCGATTGAGAAAAACTTCTTGTGAGAACAAGGATCAAGCGAGGGCGCGTGCAACTTATGAAATATCCAGGCTAAGTCCGACAGGCTCCTAGCCAAACACAATACTCAACCAAAGGACTGCCTCCAATGCGCAGAAGACTCTATTGCCTGTTACCCGATGTTGCCCATTGCAAACATCTCGTCGCTGCACTGCGTAATTGTGGATTGTCTAAGCGTTATATTCGGGTACTGGCCCGCCAAGACATTTCATTGGAGGGCCTGCCTAAGGCCTATCTTACACAAAGATCGGAATTGGCCTATGGCCTGAAACTCGGCCTCGGCGTTGGTGGGGTTGCCGGCATGATGGGAGGGCTGCTGGCAGTGACCTTTCCGCCTGCGGGAACCACATTGGCCGGCGGCTTCCTTCTCCTGGCTACCACCTTGGCGGGCGCAGGTTTCGGTGGCTTGGTCTCCGCCTTGGTGGCCAGCGGTATCCCGAATGATAAAATCGGCCCCTTCAATACGAGAATATTTAAAGGAGAAATCCTAGTGATACTCGATATTCCTACCGATTGCATACCGATGGCGACGCAACTAATCGAGGGAATCTATCCTAACTCCGATATCGGTCTTACCCTGGCTTAAGGCCTGTTCTACTCGGAGGAAATCAAGGCATATATTGCGGCAATTTCATAGCTGAATAATCAGCTGAACACGACTGTGTTACGCCCCATAACCATAAAAAATGCTGGTTTTTGCATATGCAGTTTCTGCTTGCCAAATTTGGATTTGTCCGCTATTTTTAATATTACCTAGACCTTTCCCCCTGAACCGGATCAAGGGACTGGTGATAAATAAAATCAAAACAACGGAGAACTAATATGCCTAGGATGCCCACTTCTTTTATGCTGCCATTGCTCGTTGTCATGGCCATGCTCTCGAGTTGGTCTTCAGCCCTCATTGCTGCCGAAGATCCCGCCGATGACAAGGACACAAAAGTGAAAACGGTGCAACATATTCGCCCCGAGGCCTGTAAAAAATGTCACGAGGAGATCTACGAGCAATGGAAGGGATCCATGCATGCCAATAGCAGCGCTCTACGAGATCCTATTCACGGGGCGTTTTATCAGAAGGTCATGGGCGATCCCAAAAAGGAAGGTATCCGAGGGCCTCAAATCCCAGTCAAGAAAGATAAATATCCTGTCTGCCTGAAATGCCACGCACCAGTGGCCGCTATTGAAAAGAAAACCAAGCTCGATGCCAAACAGGCTTATGAAAATGGCACCTCCTGTGTAGTCTGCCACTCTTTTTATGAGTTCAAGGGAACCGACTCCCCTAAAGGTAAACCTTGGTACGGCATCGATGCCTATAAGTACGACACCAAAAGCCTGTACGGCCCCTCAGGGATAAGCTATACCACTGAGCGCACCCCTGAAGATGCCAAATGGCCTACCCCGGTCCACCATCCTCAACCCATGAAAGGTAACAAGGCGGCCCTATTCAAGTCCAATGATGCCTGCATGGGCTGCCACGACAAACGCAAAAACGCCCATGGCACTCCACTGTGTCTTACCGGTGCGGAATATGCCAAAGAAAAATCCTTCATTAACTGTCAGGCCTGCCATATGGCCATAGTCTCTGTACCCAAACTGGAAAAGGGCAAGGTAGTACCCGGCGAGTTTGTCAGCATCGCTGACCATAGTATGAGCGGCGGTCACGACGGCAAGATGATTACTCGGGGTATCGCATTGTCGATGGAAACCGACAAGAAAAAGGACGGCACGATCAAAGCCAAACTGACGGTGCGCAATCGCTTACCCCATAGTTACCCCACCGGGGCACCGTTTCGCAATTTCTTTATCAAGGTGACCGCCTATGACAAAGACGGGCAGGAGTTGTGGAAAAACTATAAGGTTCACCCCATCAAAGACGACCCTAAATCTGCGTTTTGGTATGCCATTGGTGAGGCAGACAAGAAAAAACCCACCTCCCCTCCCTATGCCACTGATGTGCTGAAGGATTCACGCCTAGGGCCCAATGAAACACGCGATCTCGAGTACGAGATTCCTAAGAATGATAAAATTGCCATCCTTCGAGCAGAAGCACTCTACGACCTGTTGTTACCCCCGCTGAAACACAAGATGAAAGGCAAACTGCCAGAGGATTTGTTGAAATCGAAACTGGCCGCATCGGTGGAACTCAGGCTCTAACTTAGGAATGCGAACGAAATAACTTCCCTAACTGGCGCCGAATGATCGTTCGTATTCAAGGCGCGATAACAGGCGCATAGCCTAGCTATGACACTGTTATTGCAACGCCGAATACGAGCGATAAGGCAAGTCAGA
>JAAEPA010000505.1 GCA_024222475.1 Gammaproteobacteria bacterium
ACCATTGTAAAGCAACGCGCGCACCACACCTAGATGGCCATAAGAAACCGCCCAGTGCAGCGCGGTAACGCCGATACGATTAGCCCGGTTCACATCGACCTGGTGAGCGATCAACCGCTGCGTCGCGAGTTCATGACCGGCCAAAGCGGCCCAATGCAGCGGGGTAGACTGCATATCATTGAGAACATTGACCTCTGCGCCTTCCTTGATAAGAAGATCAATCATCTTTAGATCGCCACGAAACGCTGCCTCGTGCAAGACCGTGTCGCCTCGATGCCCAGGATTCGAACGATCATCGCGACACGATCCGGCATTGATATTCGCGCCCCGATAAATCAGCATTCTGACAATAGCCGTCTCACCCAATCTACCGGCCAGGTGTAGAGGAGTGTAGCCCTGCCTGAGCGAGCACAGGCCAGGATCGGCACCGTTGTCGAGAAGCAATTGGACCATGGTCGGCTGAGCTGTGTGGATCGCCAGATGTAACGGTGTTTCACCCAGCCAATTTTCGCGGTTGTCCACCGCCGCACCTTCTCGCAACGCCGCCACCACTGCCGACCGATCTCTTTTCAATATAGCGCTAGGTAGGGCTTGCGGAGATGGGGATATCGTATTAAAGAGGGGCATCCAGTCGCCCATCACTTCCTCCCCACCTTGCCACAATCCCTCCATGGGTGCCGGCACTGCCGTAGAGTCCGCACTAACACCGTCGAAATTCGCTAGGAACAGAATCGCAGCGATAGTGCCCACCCTATTACAGCTCATGATGCATCCTTAGCACTATTTTGTGGATCGATACCCCGCCTCCTGCGCAACCACTGATCGATCTCTTCTCTAAGCACCTCGGAAACCTCTCCTTCGGTACGCAGGGCGCGGACGAAGCCGGTAAAATAGGCACAGGGTGTTACTCCCGCCGGAGTCTCGGCATATGGGCTGTAGAGAATGATCCGATTTGTCATCAGAGAAAAGGTATTAGTGAAATTGCAGTTGCGACGCTCGACATCCAGCCAGATCATGTCAGTAACGGCCTCCACGACCTTTATCCTGGGAATACGCGCCTCATCCATGCGCCACAATACATCTGATTCTTCGCTGTCGTGAATGAACTGGTAGTAATGCCATAGTTTGAACAAACGCAATGCAGTTGCCTCATCCACCTCTAACTGCCACTCCGAAAGCAGATCATAGGCATCCTCAAACGAGGTCTCTGCGGTGATGCCGTAGTCGGCGAGGATCTTGACGATACGCGCCGTGCACACATCCCATGCCGGGATGGCCTTTTCTTCCTGATAAGTAGGGTGCTGTTCCTTTATTTCATCCAGGAACAAGCCCTGAATAAAATAGGCCAATGCTTCATTGACCTTGGTATCGGCCTGGTAGATGTCGTAGCGGCTCATCAGATTGAGATGATGAGCGATGGCATGAACCCCCTCATGAACCATAAAGCTCGCGGCGGTATAGAGTCTGGAGACATTCGTGTCATCCTGCAGACCAAGGTAGCGGAAAAAGCGCGAGTTGATGTGCAGTTCACCCGACTCGAAGTACTCCGCCGAAGGTCCCAAATCCCTTTGTATCTCGAAAAACCGCAGCCGTTTCGAACGCTCCCCCCCCAAACCCTCACGCTGAAAATTCTTGAGTTCAGAAACGACTAGGCTGCCGATGCGGGTAGTGCGTAATATAGAGAATAGCCTATCCAGTTTTTCCTCTGACAGTTCCCGCCGCTGTTCCCCCATGCTGCTACCCAGCGACAAAAAACGGCATTCACTGAATTCGGTAATATGCCCGCCGGAGTGGGAAGTAGGATTAATACTCTCCTGTGCCTGAGCAGTCAATGGAATAAGCAAACTGGTCACTACCGACCAAATAACAGCAACCAAATCATTGTGGATCATGGATGCTTCACAAACCAGTTGGGTAGGTTGTCAGGTCATTCCATCTAATTAGCGGCACCTTCACTGCTATTCGTCGACAAGACTGAAACCCGTAATCCAACCACGCTGCAGACATTGCGGCAGCAGGACAGTGATATCCACAGGTGCAATCGCTTGAGTAAGACCTCCAAGCGGTATGCCCCGAGCCAAGGCCCCTAGCAGGGTCCATTGATCATTCTCCAGGATATCGATATGCACGGAATAACCGTTGCGCCAAACGAGCAGTTTTACCCCACCGGCCTGCAGACCGACGCTCGCATCACCCTCATATTCCGCCTGATTGGACTCCCAGATACGATGTATGGGGTATGCCGATAACAACAAACGGCCAGAGAACGGGAGTTTGAACAGCGTCTGAGACCTTTGTGCCTCGGTCAGACGATCTATCGCCGAAATATCGAAGCTAGTTTCGTCAGCGGCATGAAAGGCCCTGTGCCAGGCCCATTCCAGCCGTGCCACATCGCTAAGGTAGGGTAACTCTCGGGCAGGTTCAAATTCGGCGATAAATCCTGCCAGGGACTCACCATAATCCTGCAGATTCGGGCTGCAAGCAGGATGTTGTGGAATATAACGACGGCACATCGCCTCGAAAAACCGTGTTCCGACCAGACGTTTGCATACCGGATAGATCTCACTCAATGCCGTACTATGGATACCCAGTACACTGCCGCGGTAGATTGCTAGACGTTCACCCGCGCTGAGTTTATCCGACGCCAGCAACCGATTCACGATCGTTTCGTCTTGACCGAATATCCCCTGAAAGAACTGCCTCTGAAGTTCATGCAGCATCTTCAGTTCCGAGTGGCCTACCAGCATAGTATTGATGGATACAGCGAGGCGAGAAGCGGCTAGCTGCTAGGCGTGCGACCGCAGGACTAGCGGTAGCTAATTCAAGGGAGCACAACAACGCAGATGGCCGCTTCTCGCCTCGCCCGAAGG
>JAAEPA010000506.1 GCA_024222475.1 Gammaproteobacteria bacterium
ATATGGGATTCATTCTGGTGGGCACTGGTGACCGTTACCACCGTCGGCTATGGTGATAAGACTCCGCGAACCATTCAGGGACGAGCCTTTGCCATTATTTGGATCATCTTTGGATATCTCGGATTCGTTTGGTTTACAGCCATTGTCTCCAGTACCGTTACAGTCTCACGGTTAACAAGCTCCATCACTGGAGCTGGCTCACTTGCCGGCCACAGGGTCGGCACTGTACGTCGTTCCACCAGCGCAGAATGGCTCACCGAAAACGTTCCCGGTGCCAAAATTTTGTTATATAATGTGGTGGATAAAGCATATGAGGATTTAATCAAAGGCGAGATAGAAGCCGTTGTTTATGACGCGCCTTCAGTGCTTTACTTCTCATCCCACAAAGGTAAATCTCTTACTCAACCAGTCGGTCCGGTATTTCACATGGAGGAGTATGGCATTGCCATTCCCCAAGGCTCACCACTTCGCGAAAAAATCAATCAGGCCTTGCTCGCCCTATTTGAAGATGGGACCTATACCCAGTTGTACCAAAAATGGTTCGAGTCGGTCTCATTATAATAGCGTCTTCAGGAGATGATGCTTGAAATAAATATATACGATCAAAGAAATTGATCAAAAGCAAATCCTTGAAAGAAGCTTCTGCACCTGACAACGCCTTTCATAACTGGTCCATTTATGAGAACCTTCGACTAATAGGGAGAAATGAATATGTCACCTGAGGCTTATTTGACACTGGTGATCCTTGTGGGTTTATTTGCTTTGCTTATAAGAACCGAATTGCCGCCGGTCGCTATTTTTATGGGTGCCCTTACGCTTGCTATCACTTTTCGCTTGGCACCATTGGAAGAATGCTTGCGGGGTTTTTCCAACACCGGTATGCTGACCATCGGCACCCTGTTCATGGTGGCGGCCGGTATGTATACCACGGGCGCCATCGGGATGGTGTCCGAAAAACTGATCGGACTTCCCAGAACTTTGCTCGTTTGCCAACTCAAGATGCTGCCCCCGGTTGCGGTGGGCAGTGCTTTTTTAAACAATACCCCCATCGTTGCCATGATGATTCCCGTCATTCGAGATTTGTCACGTACCGTCGGACTCTCGGTTAAACGGTTGTATATCCCGTTAAGCTTTGCTTCGATTCTTGGCGGCGCCTGCACTCTGATCGGAACCGCCACCAACTTGATGCTAGCCGGTATGATCACCGATCAGATGGCTCTTAACGATCCGGCCTCACCAACCATGCGGGCCATTCAGATGTTCGACACGGCCTGGGTGGCAGTGCCGGTCATGATTCTGGGGTTGGCGTTCATGATGCTTTGCGGCAAATGGTTGCTACCCGGTGAAAAAAGCAATGAAGAGCACATATACCACGAAGCGCGACATTACGAAGTCGAATTTGGGGTGGAAGAAAATGGGCACCTGGTGGGCAAAACATTCCAGGATGCCGGTTTTATGAGTTCCGACGGATGTGAACTCATGGCGATTTCCCAAGACCGCGGCGGTCATGAAATTAAGATTACTCCAGACTACGTTCTTCAAGGCGGCGAGCTTCTGACGTTTTCATGCGATATCGATCACCTGCCCAATCTGTGGGCGATCATCGGTCTGATACCATACAATTCCATCGGTAAAATGGAAAGCGAACGCTATACTCATACGTTAGTGGAAGCAGTTGTCTCGCCGCATGGAACCATGGTCGGACGCCGGGTTTCCGAGATGCTGATCCCCGAAAGCCCTTACCGAATATGGGTTGTGGCGATTTCACGCAATGGCGAAACACTCGATGAACATATCTCGGAAGCCGTTATTGAGGCCGAGGACGACATTGTAATGGAAGTAGACGATGCGTTTTTTCACGAGCATCGCAACGAAACGGAATTTTTAATGGTTCGGCGCCTGCGCGGGGCGCATATCCAAAAAACAAATCGGGCCGTAGCGGCAACGGTCATCACCATCGCCATGATCGCCATCGTCACCCTTGGCTGGATGAGCATGCTGAACGCCGCGCTGTTGGCAACCGGCACCATGCTGTTAACCGGATGTATGACCCTTAAGGAGGCCGGCCGCAGCATCAGCTACAGCACCCTGATTGTCATGGCCGCCGCCATTGGACTTGAAGGGGCCGTTAGTCATACCGGCCTGGCCAAAGCCATTGCCGATCTGCTCGATTCCATGGGCGGCGGCAATCCCTTTGTGGCATTGGCCGCGGTATTTTGCGGCGCCGTGTTTATGTCCAATTTTATCGCGCATGCGGCCGCCGTGGCACTCATGTTTCCCATCGCCCTGTCGATGGCGACCGATCTTAGTGTTAGTTTCATGCCGTTTGCCATTGTAATTATGTTGGGTGCTTCCTACTCGTTCATCAGTCCCACCGGTTACCAGACCAATCTGATGGTATATGGTCCCGGGGGATACAAATTTACCGATTTCTTTAAAATCGGAATACCGCTGACGATCCTGGTGGGAATCCTTTCCGTGCTCATAACGCCGTTGTTCTTTCAATTTTAAAATGGCGCCGATTCCGGATCTTCCGGAAAAATCGCTATCATAGCTTTGCGACTTTAGAGGGAACTTCAGTTTAATCATTTATTGCTTTTGCTATTTTGTATAGAGACCTTTGAAAAATGATAATTTTCGAAGTCTACGCTTATCACCAAAGGTCTCGTATAGCGGACAAGCTGACAGGCTTTGCCTGCGCAGATCTCAAAGAGTCTTTATCCGACAGCCCCTTCGAGGGGTAAATCGAT
>JAAEPA010000507.1 GCA_024222475.1 Gammaproteobacteria bacterium
CAACTTTGTGCAGGATCCAGAGCGCCGGCGAGCACCAGGCCACAGATCCGCCGAGCAGGCGACATCGCGCGGCCGGCGAAAAGGAGTACAATCGGAGCATTAGAAGACAATCAGACATACATAATATATGAGTGATCTTACGTGTTGGGCTAATAAGACTTTTAGTTGTATGGTTTTAGCGCTCCACTCAAGCGGAGACGACAGGAGCAAGCACTCTTTGACCGTAACTGTTTTTTTCGAATTGGTATTGACACCGATTGGAGCGGGCATAGGAGCCGCGCTTGGCCTCTACTTGGTCACAAGATTTGGTCAATATGATCGTTACAGAAGGCCAATGCTTATCGTCGTTGCGATTGTTGTTGCTGCAATCTCATTCTATTCAAAGATATCATCCAATCCACAGGTGTTCACTGCGGAGCCTGAAAAGTCCTTTTCCCCACTCTCCGAAAGAGAGATTCAAGAAGCTTCTTCAGAGATTGAACAAGCCATACGCAAACACGGATTGGTGTTGGCCCTTCAGATGTTGGTACCAGAAATCGAAGTACCTCAGGATTGGGGCAATAACACTACCTTGGTGAAGGTAGAATCGAAGTACACCACCTTGATCTACAGTCTTGATGTCCAGACCACTGCCGATGTGTGGCGTCCGGATTTCTCCGCGATCCAAGGAAAACACACTTGTGCTTTTCCCTTTTTAAAACAGATCCATGACAATGGTGGGACCATAGAACAAGTGTATCGGCGAAAAGCAGATGATCACTATCTGGGAACGGTCGCAACAAACAGTGCCATCTGTGAAAGCCTTCAATAGCGATCATTGGACGACGAATGGCCGACGGCAGCTAAGTCCGCATTGCTGCCGTCCAACGTTTGTGAGTCCACGGCCTAGTCACCTGGAACTGTAATTCGTATCATTGATTGAATTGGAATACAGGAGATGATGCGATGGTTGGACGTGTGGCGGATGCGGTGGTGCTTAGCGAAGATGAGCGCCGTTTTCTTGAAGGTCAGGTCCGGCGGCACAAGGCG
>JAAEPA010000508.1 GCA_024222475.1 Gammaproteobacteria bacterium
GGGCCAAGCGCTGCCCAAAATTTTGGGCATGCTGCCATCTTGAGCCTCTTGAGGCCCCCCTTTCAGGGATTGACCACTTTCATGCTTCAGCGCTGCCGGGCGTGGCCCGGGTAATGCATTATAGAAACATGTGGGGTACAATGCATGGCGCGGAGCTAAAGTAGGCCGGTGACCCTGTGGTGATTCAAATCCCGTGTATCAGTCTGGTCGTCAGAAGTTAATGGTAATGCGTATGGTGGCTTTGACCCCGTTTAGGAGATTATCTGTCTAATCCCTTCTGACTTGCTCCCCAAATCCCCCGAAGACAAGGAGTTGAGATGGTTGACACGAGGCCGGAAGCGAAAATACGTAAGGCTAAAGCCAATGAATACAAGACTTTAAAGAAATACATACAGTCCGTGAAAATGGAAGATTTGCCCAAGTTGAATCCAAACACGGCAGGGATCGACATCGCCTCCGAGGTCCATTACGTTGCAGTTCCCTCAGGGAGGGATCCAAAAGGGTGCATCCGGGAATTTGGCCCGTCAACGCCTGAGCTTCGAGATCTAGCCGATTGGCTCAAGGAGTGTGGGGTCCAAAGTGTGGCAATGGAATCCACGGGTAATTACTGGATCCCTTTGTTTGAGCTTCTTGAACAGAGAGGCTTCGATGTGATCGTTGTGCATGCCCAATATATCAAGCAAATACCGGGAAAAAAGACTGATGTCCTTGATTGCCAATGGATACAGACACTCCATGCTCATGGCTTGCTGAAAAAATGTTTTCGGCCTTCCCAGGAGGTGGGTTCACTTCGAACCTACATGAGAAATCGGGAAATATGGATCCAACAAGCCAGTAGCCATATCCAGCATATGCAGAAGGCACTCGACTTGATGAACGTGCTCGTTCATCGGGTAGTCAGTGACATCACCGGTGCAACCGGGATGAAGATCATCAAGGCGATTTTGGCTGGCGAGAGAAACCCCAAGGTTCTGGCAGGTTACCGGGATTATCGCTGCCGGAAGTCTGTTGAGGAAATTAGCAAAGGTCTCGATGGGCACTTCCAGGAGCAATATATTTTTTGCCTTCGCCAAGCGCTTGCTGGCTATGAAATGTGCCAGGAAATGCTCCGGGAGTGTGACCTGGTGTTAGAAAGAGCTCTGATTCAATACGAGAGCGCTCTTTATCCAGAGCCGGAGTCGAAATCGAAGCAGGAAGCCCTTGAACAGAGCGATCAGCCCCTTGCACGCAAGCCCAAGGGCAATGAACCACATTTCAATGTGGAAGGATATCTTCGTAAAATTAGCGGTGTGGATCTGTTGGCGGTTGGCGGCATTGGTGCGGTCATTGGACTCACGATCATCAGTGAACATGGAGTGGACCTATCCGCTTGGGCCTGCTACAAGAAATACACCTCCTGGTTAGGCCTATGCTGTGGGAACAATATGTCAGGGAAAAAATCCAAGTCGGGGAAGACGCGGGCAGTGAAAAGCCGCGTAGCCAACGCTTATCGAATGGCTGCCTCCACGGTGAGGAACAGTCGTTGCCCCCTCGGAAAATTCTATCGGCGAATGAAAGCAAAATTAGGCCCGGCGGAAGCCGTAACAGCTACGGCTCACAAGATCGCCAGAATCGTATATACGATGCTGACAACCAGAACAGAGTACTCCGAGGAGATGGTTGAAATCGCCAATGATGATCAAACGAAGAAAAGGCGAAAACGTCTTGAAAAACTGGCTAATGACGAGGGGATGTTTCTGTTAGACGCGGAACAGTACCCGCAAATTTTTGAAATGCTGCTGAATTCAAACGACTTAGCGGCAGTTTCTTAGGAGCGAAAAACCAGCCCAAAGCTGCTGGTGATAGCCGATTTCGCCCGCTTCGCGGTCTAAACATCCGGGCATGTTTCACAAGAGCCGTCAGGTGTCAGTGTTTACGCTTCAGCGAAAACTGACTGGCTGATACCTGAAACCTGATGCCTGATAGCGTTCCTTACGAAAAAAGTCTTGCCCAAAATGGTCA
>JAAEPA010000509.1 GCA_024222475.1 Gammaproteobacteria bacterium
ACCACAAAAAGCCCGTGGGGAAGGTCGGACCATGTAAGCTCTCCACCAAATTCAAAGGAACGTTCGGCACTCTTTTTGATGAATTGGGCGCGGGCTTTTTCGGTCGTTTTGTTTAGCTCGGTTCCTAGCTGGACCCTAGTCGAAAAGGGTAACTCTCCGGGTGTATCGAATTTCCGTAAATTGCCTCCATCCATCTCCTTGGGCAAGGCACCATAAATTGCTTAATTAACTTGTTCTAAATGACTTGATATTGATATATAATAGAGATAGATGTTGTATGGAGGTGCTTTTATGATGTATGATTACCTGCCTGGTATATTTTCCCCGATTCTTCATCACTGGCTCGCCGCTCCCTGTTCCGATTTCGCCTTCGTGCTCCAGGAAGCCGCGGCCCTGCTTGACCAACATCCTCACTTGCTCCAGACCATCGAGGAGGATCTCCGCACTGATGCTTTGGTCAAAAAAGAAGTACGCCTCAAAGACCGCCAAGCACGTCATCAACAACACCTCTTTCTCGCCGGCACCGAGGTCGTCGGGGCACAACCCGTATCCCAGCCCCAACAACTTGGCCAAGGACGTCCCCGGATGAGCGCCCGCACCTGCTACTTTTTTCTAATCATTCGCGGCTATTTGGGCGGGATCAAATCCCAGCAAGCAAGAGACTTTCTCGCCGAGTCCCTTAGCGTCCACCTCTACCTGGCACGGGAGGGAATTCCCATGCCATCTCTGAGCACGATCCTTGAGAACACCAACAAGTTGAGCCAACAAACTCGCGATGCGATCCTGGATTCGCAGATTCAATGGATCAAGCAGCGAGGCTTGGATGATTTCCAGGACATTACGGTCGATTCAACCGCCACGGAGGCCAACAGTTGCTGGCCCACCGACTCTCACCTGATGCTCGCGCTGGCCAAAAGACTGTGGCGTGATCTGGACCAAGTGGAAAACTTCGGGCTTCCCAAGCTGGAAGACGAGCAATTGCCGGAGATCCTGGAGGACATGGGACGGCTCAACTTTGAAATCGCCTGTGCTTCGGGGAAAAAAGATGCGGACAAGATCCGCGAAGAAAAGTACACCGAATTCTACAATCTGGCCGAGGCCACTTCTCAGTTTTTTGCCGAGGCGCTCTACCCACTGCGTCAGGTCGCTGATCAGCAGAAATACCTGCCCAGCAGAAAGCGCAAGCTGGAGGCCCACCTGGCCGGCTTAGAGCAGGATCTCGCCCTCCTTGACCACATCATCCACTATTCCATTGAGCGAGTGCTCGAAAAGAGGAAGGTTCCTACCCAAGAGAAAGTGACCAGCATCTCCGATCCGGATGCCTCCTTTATCTCCAAAGGACAGCGGGAGACCCAGCTTGGTTATCGTCCCCAAGTGAGCAAAAGCAGTACGGGTTTTGCCATCGCCATTCTCGTCCCTGAGGGAAATGCTGCCGACAGCGAGCAATTGCGGCCTATTTGTGAAGCGACCTTCCGGCGAACCGGGGTCATCCCCTACTCGGCCAGCTTTGACGATGGATATACCTCCCACGACAATCGACAGTGGTTGAAAGAGGAAATGGGTGTGGCGGTGGTTAGCTTTAGCGGAGCCAAGGGGAAGAAGATCACCCCCGAAGAAGACTGGTTGGCGGCGGTCTATCGGGAAGCGCGCCGAATGCGTTCGGCGGTGGAATCGGTAATTTTTCAAATCAAGCATTGTTTTAGTTTTGGCCGTGTCCTGCGGCGAGGCATCGATAAAGTAAGGCAGGAGTTGACCGAGAAGGTAGTGGCCTTCAACTTCTACCGCTTGCAATACCTGACGCGACTTTAGCCGTCACGGTTCCCCAAAAACAAGGCAAAACCGGAAATCAGCGGAGGGTTGTGTCTCGGCATAGGGATTTTGGGGCCGTAGCTTCCCAGTTGCTGATTTCCCGTCCACTCAAGAGTTAATTTACAAAAAATAGATAATTTACTTTATTTTTCATCCACGGGTGAAAATTCCAGGCGACCCTTTTCGACTTGGGTCTAGCCCGGATTTCTCACCAGCTTTCGTAGCGAAAAGCTGTAGATTGCTGAAATCAGGAGGCTTCGAC